>CAMLNH010000093.1 GCA_946481355.1 uncultured Curvibacter sp. | reverse complement strand
GAACAGGTCGCGCGATTCGTTGAAATTCTCGGAATGGCCCACGAAGAGCAGACCGCCCGGCTTCATGACGCGATGGATGCGCTCCAGCACGCTGCGCTGTGTCGGCGCATCGAAATAGATCATCACATTCCGGCAGAACACGATGTCAAAAGGCTCCCGGAAAGGCCAGTCGTCACGGATCAGGTTGACGCTGAGGAACTCCACCATGCGCTGCAGTTCGGGCTTGACGCGCAGCAGACCTTCGTTGTTGCCCTTGCCGCGCAGGAAGAACCGCTGCAGCCGCCCCATGTCCAGCCCCTTGGTCGATTCGCTGCGGTAGACCCCGCGCGCGGCCGTGGTCAGCACCTTGGAATCGATGTCGCTGGCCCAGAGCTTGAAGCTGGCCTGTGCCCCCAGGGCTTCCAGCGCCGTCATGATGATGGAATACGGTTCTTCACCCGTGGAAGCGGCATTGCACCAGACCTTCCAGGCTTGGCTGGGCCGTGATTTGAGATGCTGGGCGAGGATGTCGAAGTGGTGCTGCTCGCGGAAAAAGGACGTCAGATTGGTCGTCAAGGCGTTGACGAACTCCTGCCACTCCGGCCCGTCATGGGATTCCAGCCAGCCCAGATAGTCGCGAAAGCTCTGGTGTCCCGTCTCGCGCAGGCGCCGCGACAGCCGGCTGTAGACCATGGCGTGCTTGCCGTCGTGCAGGCTGATCCCGGCGCGCTGGTAGATCAGCGACTGCACACGGGAAAAGTCGGCCTGGGTCCAGCTGAACTCCCGCGCCTGCTGATCACCACCGGCAATCTCCGCAGCGTCCGGTTTGCCGGCTCCGGCCTTCGAGGCTCTGGAAGTCTTGTCCATCGTCAGCATGCACGCAGGCTCGGACGTCGGGAAAAAGGATCAGGCCTCGACAGACACCAACCCCATGTCAACGCTGGACATGAGCTTCTCGATGTCCAGCAGGATCAGCATGCGGTCGCCGACCGAGCCCAGGCCGACCACGGCAGAGCCGTCGATCGTGGCGTCCACCTCGGGCGCCGCCTGGATGTTCTCCTGCGCCAGTTCCATGACGTCGCTGACCGAATCGACGACGATGCCCACCACACGGTGCCCCAGGTTCAGGATGATCACCACCGTGAAGCTATTGTATTCCGCCTGAGCACAGTTGAACTTGAGGCGCATGTCCACGATGGGCACGATGGTGCCGCGCAGATTGACCACGCCCTTGATGAAGGCCGGTGCGTTGGCGATGCGCGTGGGCTTCTCGTAACCCCGGATCTCCTGCACCTTGAGGATGTCGATGCCGTACTCCTCCTGGTCAAGCCTGAAGGTGAGGTATTCGCGCGGGCCTGCCGCCACTTTGCCTTCTTCTGCCACTTGGTTCATACCGGTCTGCTCCTCAGCTGTGACTCAATGACGTGAGCGCCGCACCAGCGCGCTCGTATCCAGGATCAGGGCCACCTTGCCATCGCCCAGGATGGTGGCACCTGAAACGTTCTGCACCTTGCGGTAATTCGTTTCGAGATTCTTCACGACGACCTGCTGCTGCCCCAGCAGTTCGTCGACCAGCAGGGCCACGCGGCTGCCCTCGGCCTCGACGACCACCATGATGTCGCTGGATTTGGCGTCACCACGCGGCACCTGGAAGACCTTCTCCAGCTCGATCACAGGCATGTACTCGTCACGCACCTTGACCAGGCGCGAGCCCTGGGCCACGGTATTGACGGAATCGTCCTTGACCTGGAAGGATTCGACCACCGAGGACAGCGGCAGGATGTAGACCTCGTCGCCCACACCCACCGACATGCCGTCCATGATGGCCAGCGTCAGCGGCAGGCGCACCGAGACACGCATGCCATAGCCCTCGGACGAATCGATTTCCACCGTGCCATTGAGCGCTGCGATGTTCTTCTTCACCACATCCATGCCGACGCCGCGGCCCGACACATCGGTCACGACATCAGCCGTGGAGAAACCGGGGGCAAAGATCAGCTGCCAGACATCGGCATCCGACATCTGGTCGGAAACCTCCAGTCCACGCTCGCGGGCCTTCTTGAGAATCTTCTCGCGGTTGAGGCCGCGGCCATCGTCGCGCACCTCGATCACGATGGAGCCACCCTGGTGGGCCGCCGACAGCGTGATGGTGCCGGTCTCGGGCTTGCCGGCCTTGATGCGGTCGGCCGGCATCTCGATGCCGTGGTCGCAGCTGTTGCGCACCAGGTGGGTCAGCGGGTCGGTGATCTTCTCGACCAGACCCTTGTCGAGCTCGGTGGCCTCGCCCTGGGTGACGAAATCCACCTTCTTGCCCAGCTTGCTGGCTAGGTCGCGCAGCATGCGAGGGAAACGGCTGAACACGATGGACATCGGGATCATGCGGATCGACATCACCGATTCCTGCAGATCGCGCGTGTTGCGGTCCAGGTCGGCCAAGCCGGCCAGCAGCTGCTGGTTGGCCGTCGGATCCAGCGCCCGGCTGTTCTGTGCCAGCATGGCCTGGGTGATCACGAGCTCCCCCACCAGGTTGATCAGCTGGTCCACCTTGTTGATGGCCACGCGGATGGTGGCCGCCTCGGGCTGGGCTGCCGCCTGATTGGCCGCCGCCTTGGCCGGACCGGCCTTGGCGGCGACTGGCGCAACCTCGCTGGCCATCGGTGCAGCGGCTTCGGCGCCCTGCGGTACGCCCGGCGCCCCATCAAAAAAGCCGAAGCCCGGAGCCGGGGCGACCGGGGCACCCGGCGGCGGGTCTTCCTTGTCCACCCAGGTGGCAGCTGCAGCCTGGGCAGGCACCGCCTGATCCACGATGCGGACCTGTTCGCGCGCCACGTGGAAGGCAAACAGGTCCAGCAGGTCGTCATTGCTCGACGAGGTCGCAACCCTGAAAACCCGGGTATCGGGTCGGCCACTCGGCACCTCTGTGATCTCGCCCAGACCCACAATGTCGCGGAACAGGTCCTTGACACCATCCACCTGGTCCAGCCGCTCCAGCGGTCCCATCTGGATCTCGATCTGTCGCTGCCCCGGTTTCGCTGCCGCCGTGGGCGGGGGCACAGGCGCAGGGGCCGGCGCGGCCATCACAGGCGCCGGTGCTGGCGCGACGGGCGCAGGGGCGGCCGCAGGCCCGGGCATGCCGCCGGCCGCCAGTTCGCTGATACGGCGTACCAAGTCCGCCGTGGAGGGCGGCTCGCTGCTGTCGCCGGACTGATGGCGCGCCAGCAACATGCGCGAGGCATCGGCAGACTCCAGCAGCACATCGACCATCAGCGGATTGGGCTGCAGCTCATGACGGCGCAGCTTGTCCAGCAGCGACTCCATCTGGTGCGTCAGCTCGGCCACGTCACTGAAACCGAAGGTGGCCGCGCCACCCTTGACCGAGTGCGCGCAGCGGAAGATGCCGTTGAGCTCCTCGTCATCGGCGGTCTCCAGGTTCAGATTGAGCAGCATCTGCTCCATCTGATCCAGATTCTCGCCTGCTTCCTCGAAGAAGATCTGATAGAACTGGGTCAGATCAAACGCATCGCCAGCGCCACTGCCTTCCTGATGTCCCTCGGCCATACCTATCTCCTGTTGTGATCGCGTCTTGTCGGACGGTGGACCGGATTACTTGATGACTTTCTTGATGACCTCGAGCAGGCGCGCGGGGTCAAAAGGCTTGACCAGCCAACCGGTAGCCCCGGCGGTCCGTCCGGCCTGCTTCATCAGGTCGCTGGACTCGGTGGTCAGCATGAGGATGGGCGTGGTCTTGAAATTGGGATGCTCGCGCAGCTTGCGCGTGAGCCCCAGGCCGTCCAGGCGCGGCATGTTCTGGTCGGTCAGCACCAGATCAAAGGCCTGCTGCTGCGCCTTCTCATAGGCGTCCTGGCCATCAACGGCCTCCACCACCTGATAGCCGGCGCCGGACAGGGTGAAGGAAACCATCTTGCGCATCGAGGGCGAATCGTCCACTGCAAGGATCGTGGGCATGTCGGGGCTCCGGTTCGTGTCTCTGGGTTCGGGTTGTCGGGGTCGGTCTTGTGCGAGGCGGTCAGAACAGTTCGACCGAGCCGGCATCCATCTCGTCCTGGGTGACAGGGTTGGGCCGCTCGGGCACCTCCTCCACGAAGGGCACGGCCTCGCCGTCTTCCTGCCCCATGGATTCGGAGGCCAGCCGGTAGGCACAACCTTGCAACACCTTGGAAGTGTGCACGATGAGCTGGGAGGCCATGTCCTGGAACTGCAACTCGGTCACCGCAGCCCGCAAGGCGTTGCGCGCTTCCTCGATCGCTGCCGGACCGGCCTGTGCGGGATCGTCCAGATTGTCGAGCGCCGTGGTGAAGCGCTGCATGAGGTTGTCCATCGTATGCGCCAGCAGGCCGTCCAGTCGCGCAAGATCATGCACCACCACCAGCAGCGAATCCTGTACTTCGGCCACCAGCATCACCGGCAATTGCACGGCGGGTCGTTCCGCGGGCAGGGTGTGGGGGGCTTGCATGGTCTCTCCAGTCTGACGTCAGGATGCTAATCGGTTCACTGCTCCATCCAGTCCGGCATTAGAATTTTGCAGGATATAGGGTAGCAGGATTCCGCCGAATTGGGAGGGAATTCGTCAACATTTGCGACGTTTCCAGGGACGCCCGCACCATGCCCATCTCCATCGGACCTGTCACCTCACCACCGATCGCATGCCCTCAGCCACACACCCCGCCCCGATCCGTCTCCTGCATCTGGAGGACTCGGCGCTGGATCACACCATCGTGCGCCAGACATTGCGGCGTGCCGGCCTGGCCTGTGAGCTGACGCGGGTCGAGAGCCTGGAGACCTTCGTGCAGGCCCTGCAGGCCGACCGCTTTGACGCCGTGCTCGCCGACTACCATCTGCCCGGCTTCACCGCGCTCGACGCCTGGCAGGCCCTGCAGACCGTGCCGCAGCCTCCGCCCTTCATCCTGCTGTCGGGCGCCATCGGCGAAACGGCCGCGGTCGACGCGATCAAGCTGGGCATGAGCGACTACCTGCTCAAGGACGACCTGGGCAAGCTCGCCCATGTGATCCAGCGCGCCATCGAGGTCCAGCAGGCCAAGCGCGAGCGCGAACGTGCGGTGGAAGAGCTGGCCGCCTCCGAGCAACGGCTGGCGCGCTTTGCCGAGCATCTGCAGAGTTCGATCGAGCAGGAGCGCGCCGCGATCGCGCGCGAGATCCACGACGACATCGGCGGCTCGCTGGCCGCCATCCAGTTCGATCTGTCCTGGATCAGCCGCCACCACGCAGACACCGACACCCAGGCCCATGTGCAGGCTGCCACGGCCATGCTGCAGCACGCCGTGGGCGCCAGCCAGCGCATCATGATGAACCTGCGCCCGGCCATCCTGGACCAGGGCCTGCAGGCCGCGATCGAGTGGCTGGCCGGGGAATTCGAGCGGCGCACCGGCATCCGCACCCAGGTGCGTGCCGCGCTGCGCCAGCCCGAGATCGCCAAGAACGTGCAGCTCACGGCCTACCGAACGGCGCAGGAGGCGCTGACCAACATCTCCAAGCACGCGCGCTGCAGCGAAGTGCGCGTGGAGCTCTCCGACGCCGAGGGCGTACTCACGCTCGAAGTGGCCGACAACGGCCAGGGCATCGAGACCTCCGCGCGCCAGAAGCCCAAGGCCTTCGGGCTCAGGGGCCTGCAGGAACGCGCGCGCACTGCAGGCGGCTGGCTGGACATCAGCAGCCGCGCCGGGGCCGGTACTTCCATTACCCTGTCGGTACCCCTCACAATGCAGGCCAAGGACGAGGCACGATGATACGAGTGATACTTTGCGATGACCACGCCGTGGTGCGCCGCGGCATCCGCGACACCCTGTCGGAGGCGGTGGACATCAAGGTTGTGGGCGAGGCCGGCAGCTATTCCGAGGTGCGGGAGCTGCTGCGCGCCACCCCCTGCGACGTGCTGGTGCTGGACCTGAACCTGCCCGGCCGCGGCGGCCTGGAGGTGCTGGCCTCGCTCAAGGAGACCGAGACGCCGATCCGCGTGCTCGTGGTCTCGATGTACCCGGAAGACCAGTACGCCATCCGCTGCCTGCGCGCCGGCGCCCAGGGCTATCTGAACAAGGCCGGCAACCCGGCCGAACTGATCGAGGCGGTGCGCACCATCGCCCAGGGACGCAAGTACGTCACACCCAGCGTGGCGCAGATGCTCGTGGACAACCTGGCCACGCCCACCAGCGAAGCCCTGCACGACAGTCTGTCCGAGCGCGAGCTGCAGACCCTGCTCAAGATCGCCTCGGGCAAGCGCCTGTCGGACATTGCCGAGGAACTGATGCTCAGCCCCAAGACCGTCAGCGTCTACCGCTCGCGCGTGCTGGAAAAACTCAAGCTCTCGAACAACGCCGAGCTCACGGTCTACGCCATCCGCAACGGTCTTGTGTGATCGCTGGCTTGATCAGCGACCCATGAAGATCTCGATCGAGCGCTCCAGCAGGGATTGGAAAGGCTGGTCGAGCATGGGCAGCGTGGCCGTCAGACCAACCAGGCCCACGGCCAGCGTGACGGGGAAGCCGATCGCGAACACGTTCATCTGCGGCGCCACACGCGAGATGATGCCCAGCGCCAGGTTGGTGAACAGCAGCAGCGCCAGCATGGGCAGGGCGATCCACAGCGCGCTGGCGAAGAGCTCGGTCCCCAGGGTATAGAGCTGCATCAGGCGCAGCGCCTCGAGGAAGTTCTGCGTGACCGGGAAGACCTCGAAACTGCGCGTCACGGCCATCAGCACGAGCAGGTGACCATTGAGCACCACGAACAGCAGCGAGGCCATGTAGGCGAAGAAGCGCGCCACGGCACTGGACTGGTTGTTGAGCGTCGGGTCGAAAAAGGCTGCGAAGTTCAGCCCCATCTGGAAACCGACCACCTCGCCCGCCAGCTCGAAGGCCGCAAACACCACGCGCACGACAAAGCCGATCGCCAGGCCGATGCCCACCTGCTGGATCACCACCCCGAGGACTGCCGGCCCGTTGAGATCGATCACCGGCATGGGCGGCAGCGTGGCCTGTGCCGACAGCGCCACCAGCAGGGCCAGCAGGATGCGCGCGCGCACGGGGAAAGAGCGCGAGGAGAAGATGGGCGCGGCCGTGAACACGGCCAGCACGCGCAGGAAAGGCCAGAGCAGCGGCGTCAGCCAGGCCATGATCTGAGCTTCGCTGAAGGTGATCATGGCGCGGCGCCGACGGCGAGCCCTAGAGCACGATGCCCGGGATGGCCTCGATGGTGCGGCGGATGTATTCGACGAGGATGTTGAGCATCCAGGGCCCGGCCCAGGCAAACACGGCCATGGCCGCGATCAGCTTGGGCACGAAGGCCAGCGTGGCCTCGTGGATCTGGGTGATGGCCTGGAACAGGCTGACCAGCAGGCCGACCAGCAGCACCACGCCCAGGATGGGCGCAGCCACCAGCAAGAGCGTCATCAGCGCCTCCTGCCCGATCGTGAGAACCATCTGTGCGTTCATGGCCGCTTACTCCTAGGTGACGAAGCTGGCCGCGAGCGAGCCGATCAGCAGGTTCCAGCCGTCGGCTAGCACGAAGAGCATGAGCTTGAAGGGCAGCGCCACCAGCACCGGCGACAGCATCATCATGCCCAGCGACATCAGCACGCTGGCCACCACGATGTCGATGACCAGGAAGGGGATGAAGATCAGGAAGCCGATCTGGAAGGCGGTCTTGAGCTCGCTCGTGACAAAGGCCGGGATCAGCACGCGCATGGGCGCGTTGTCGGCCGTGGTCGCCGGATCCAGCTTGGCCAGCTTGACGAACAGCGCCAGGTCCGACTGCCGCGTCTGCTTGGTCATGAACTGGCGCACCGGCGCCTCGGCCCGCGTCACGGCCTGTTCGAAGTTGATGACGTTCTGCGTGTATGGCTGGTAGGCCTCGGCATAGATACGGTCGAAGGTCGGCCCCATGACGAAGAAGGTCAGGAACAGCGACAGGCCGATGATGACCTGGTTGGGCGGCGCCGACTGGGTGCCCAGGGCCTGGCGCAGCAGCGAGAGCACGATCACGATGCGCGTGAAGCCCGTCATCATGAGCAGGATGGCCGGCAGGAAGGACAGGGCCGTGAAGAACAGCAGGGTCTGGATCGGCACCGAATAGCTCGTGCCGCCTTCGCCCTGGCCCACCACCAGGGGCAGCTGGGTGCTGTTGATCTGTGACGCACCCAGCGGCGCGTTCTCCTGCGCCAGGGCCGGCAGGGCCATCAGCAGCGACAGGGCAAGGAAGGGGACTGCGGCCCGCAGCAGCCGGGGGCCGGAGATGCTGCGCATCAGGCGCCGTCTCCGCCGCCCGTGGGCGCATGGGCCGCGGCGGCGGCCGACGCAAAGGCGCTGGGGCGGGGCGAGGCCACCGGCACGCTGTACAGACAGCTGATGTTCTGCGTCGTCACGCCCAGCACCAGCCAGGTTCGCGCACCCTCGGGACCGACCTCGATGGTCACGACGCGCTGGTGGGGGCCGACGGCCACGGTGGAGATGATGCGGGACGCGGCGGCCGGCGGCGTGTTGCCGGGAGCGCGCTGCTGATACCAGCGGATCGCCAGCGGCAGCAGGGCCAGGATGACCAGAAAGAGGACAACCGAGACGATGGTTTGCGTCATGGTCTGCAGTTTAAGTCAAGGCCGCTCGAACACGAGGGAAAAATGCGGCCAGTCACCGCGACAGTTGCGGCCAGGCCGCAGCAGCGTCGCGCTTCAGCCGCGGCTCACGCGACGCAGGCGCTCGGAGGGCGTGACCACGTCGGTCAGGCGGATGCCGAACTTGTCGTTGACCACCACCACCTCGCCCTGGGCGATCAGGTAGCCGTTGACGAGCACGTCCATGGGCTCGCCGGCCATGGCGTCGAGTTCGACCACCGAACCCTGGCCGAGCTGCAGGATGTGCTTGATCGGCACCTTGGTGCGGCCGAGTTCGA
>CAMLNH010000092.1 GCA_946481355.1 uncultured Curvibacter sp. | reverse complement strand
ACCCGGCGAATGTGCGCAAGGGCTCTTACGAGCCACTTACATGGACTGGCGCATCTTGAGACCATTTGCAGTCACCCCGGTGGCGGGGGCTTCTACAATTCCGCACAGTGCGCGAGCCCTGAGCCAGCGCGAGTCTAATACCTACCCAGCCCATGAGCGACCCCGTCAAAACCCCCGGTTCCACGCGCGCCCTCCCCAACCTGATTTTCGCCAGCCGCTGGCTGCAGCTGCCGCTGTACATCGGTCTGATCGCCGCCCAGGCCATCTACGTGTTCCACTTCTGGGTGGAACTGGTCCACCTCATCGAAGCCGCCTTTGGCAACCAGAACGCGCTCGCCGCCCTGGTCAAGAGCATCGGCTACAAGGACGGCTTCGAAGTCACTGCCCTGAACGAGACCATCATCATGCTCGTGGTGCTGGCGCTGATCGACGTGGTGATGATCAGCAACCTGCTCATCATGGTGATCGTCGGTGGCTACGAGACCTTCGTCAGCCGCATGCACCTGGAAAACCACCCGGACCAGCCGGAGTGGCTGAGCCACGTCAACGCCTCAGTGCTCAAGGTCAAGCTGGCCACCGCCATCATCGGCATCAGCTCGATCCACCTGCTCAAGACCTTCATCAACGCCGCCAACTACTCTGAGCAAGTACTGATGTGGCAGACCATCATCCATGTGGTCTTCCTGCTCAGCGCCATGGCGATTGCCGCCACCGACCGCATCATGCATCCGGTGGCCGAAAAAACCGATCACTGATCCGATTGCCTCCAAGAACCATTCCCGGAAACGCCCCATGACCACCATCCGCCAGAACGACCTCATCGAGTCGATTGCCGCCGCCCTCCAGTACATCAGCTACTACCACCCGGCCGACTACATCGCCCACCTGGCCCGCGCCTACGAGCGCGAGCAAAGCGCCGCGGCCAAGGACGCCATCGCGCAGATCCTGACCAACAGCCGCATGTGTGCCGAAGGCAAACGCCCGATCTGCCAGGACACCGGCATCGTCAACGTGTTCCTCAAGATCGGCATGGACGTGAAATGGGAAGGCTTCACCGGCAGCATCCAGGACGCCATCGACGAAGGCGTGCGCCGCGGCTACAACAACCCCGACAACAAGCTGCGCGCCTCCGTGCTGTCGGACCCGATCTTCGAGCGCAAGAACACCAAGGACAACACGCCTGCCGTGGTCTTCATGGAGGTGGTGCCCGGTGACAAGGTCGACGTCATCGTCGCGGCCAAGGGCGGTGGCTCCGAGAACAAATCCAAGGTCTACATGCTCAACCCCAGCGACAACATCGTCGACTGGGTGCTCAAGACCGTGCCCACCATGGGCGCCGGCTGGTGCCCGCCGGGCATGCTGGGCATCGGCGTTGGCGGCACCGCAGAGAAAGCCGCGCTGCTGGCCAAGGAAGCGCTGATGGACGACATCGACATGTACGAACTGCTGCAACGCGGGCCGCAGAACAAACTTGAAGAGCTGCGCATCGAACTCTACGAGAAGGTCAATGCCCTGGGCATCGGCGCGCAGGGCCTGGGCGGCCTGACCACGGTGCTGGACGTCAAGATCAAGACCTACCCGACGCACGCGGCCAGCAAGCCCATCGCCATGATCCCGAACTGCGCGGCCACGCGCCACGCCCACTTCGTGATGGACGGCTCCGGCCCGGTCTACATGGACCCGCCCAGCCTGGACCTGTGGCCGAACGTGCACTGGGCGCCCGACTACAACAAGTCCAAGCGGGTGGACCTGAACACGCTGACCAAGGAAGAAGTGGCCAGCTGGAAACCCGGCCAGACCCTGCTGCTCAACGGCAAGATGCTCACCGGCCGCGATGCCGCGCACAAGCGCATCCAGGACATGCTGGCCAAGGGCGAGCCGCTGCCGGTGGACTTCACCAACCGCGTCATCTACTACGTGGGTCCGGTCGATCCGGTGCGCGAGGAAGTGGTCGGCCCGGCCGGCCCGACCACCGCCACCCGCATGGACAAGTTCACCCGCATGATGCTGGAGAAGACGGGTCTCATCGCCATGGTCGGCAAGGCCGAGCGTGGCCCGACCGCCATTGAAGCCATCAAGGATGCGAAGAGCGCCTATCTGATGGCCGTGGGTGGCAGCGCCTATCTGGTCTCCAAGGCCATCAAGGCCGCCAAGGTGGTGGGCTTTGAAGACCTGGGCATGGAGGCCATCTACGAGTTCGACGTGGTCGACATGCCCGTCACGGTAGCGGTCGATGCCGGTGGCACCAGCGCCCACATCACGGGTCCCGCCGAGTGGGAAAAACGCATCGCCTCCGGCGAGTTCAAAGGCATCACCGTCGCTGCCGCTTGAAAACGATCGGTGTTTTCGACAGTGGCGTCGGAGGCCTGAGTGTGCTGCGCGCATTGCTGGCCGAAATGCCTGAGGCGCACTATGTGTACCTCGCTGATGGTGCCTATGCGCCTTATGGCGAGCGAAGCCCGCAGCAGATCGCCGACCGCGCCCACCGGATCACGGAGGGCCTGCGCCACCACTTCGGCATCGACGCCCTGGTGGTGGCCTGCAACACGGCTACGGCTCTGGCCATCGAAGGCCTGCGCTCGGAGCATGCCGACTGGCCCATCGTGGGCGTGGAGCCCGCGCTCAAGCCGGCAGCGGCCCTCACACGCACCGGTCATGTGGGCGTGATGGGCACACGAGGGACGGTCGAAAGCGAGCGGTACGCCCGACTGAGGCAACGTCTGGAAAGTGGCTCTGACTCACCGCTTCACTTCAGCAGCCAGGCCTGCGACGGTCTGGCAGACGCCATCGAGCGCGATGACAAAGCGGCCATCCATACCCTCTGCAAACGCTACTGGGAGGCGCTCAAGGCCGATGGAAAAGGTCTACCCCCCATCGACACCCTGGTGCTGGGCTGCACCCACTACCCCTTCGCCGCCGACGTGCTTCGCATGCTGACCGGCCCGAATGTCGAGCTGGTGGAGACTGGCGCCCCGGTGGCGCGACGCACGCTGGCGGTGCTGAAAGACCTGCCTGAGCGCTCACACGACCCCAGCCTGCATCCTGGCGTCACATTGCTGTCGACCGGTGACCCGGAACCTCTGGCGCGCGCGGCCCAAAGATGGCTGGGGCTGAACGTTCCCGGCCAGCAGTTCACCTGCTGATCCAGCGCTTGCGAAAAACGGCGATCAGACTGCAGCAGCCAGCGCGGCCTGCCGGCCTCGCTCGACGTTCACCCGTTGCAGCAGCAGCCATCCGATCACAAACAAGACCGCTGTTGAAGCGATCGCCAGCCGCTGATTGCCCCCTGTGCCCCAGGCAATGATGCCGTAGGTCAGCGGCCCGATGATGCTGGCCAGTCGGGTGGCAAAAGTCCACAGACCATAAAACTCTGCCAGTTGTGCCGCCGGTGCGAACAGCCCCGCAAGAGCACGCCCGGCAGACTGGCTGGACCCCATGCACAGACCTGCGATGCCTGCCGCGTACCAGAACCCCCCTTTGGTTGTCGTGAGGGCTGCGATCACGCAGGTCGCCACCCAGCCCAGCAGTGTCATGCTCAACGCGCGTTTGTGGCCGATCCGGTCCTGCCAATGGCCAAAGGCGAACGCCCCCACAGCCGCGGCTATGTTCAGCACGAAGATCAGCACCATGGTCTCCTGCTGCTCGAAACCGATCACCTGCTCCGCATAGATGGCGGCCAGCGCAATCGTGACGGCCACACCGCCCTGATAAGCCACGGCACAGGCCATCAGCCACATGAAGTCGCGGTACTGGCGGGCGCGGCGGTACGTTGTCAGCAACTGACCCCACGCATGACCGAATCCCCCTCCGGCACGACGGGCTGCGCGCTCACGCAACCAGACAAATGTGCACAAGGATGCAACCGAGAACACCCCCGCCGTGATCCACATCGTCTTCGGGACAAACTGCGTCGCCTGCTCACCGGCCGCCTGCGCCTGGATCACGACGACAAGGCTCAAGCCCAGCGCCAGCATGCCGCCGAGGTAGCCGAAACTCCACCCCCAACCACTGACCCTTCCCAAGGCCTCCGGACGCGCCAGCTCCGGAAGGAACGCCGCGCTCAACGACTCTCCCCACGAGAAGAAAACGTTGGACAACACGATGAGGGTGACCCCCAAGACAACATCGCCCGGTCCCACCTGGGACAAGCCCATCGTAGCCGCGACACAGCCGACGGTGCTGATGGCCAGAAGACGCTTCTTGGCACCATGACGGTCCGCCCAGGCGCCAACCACCGGCATGGTGACCATCACGATCGCATAGGAGAGACTCAGGCTCGCGGTCCAGGCGAAGGTTGCCCACGATGCCCCTTTCGCCACCGCTCCCACGAAATACGCAGAAAAAACGGCCGTGAGAACGACCGTTGTGTATCCGGAGTTGGCGAAGTCGTACATGGCCCATGCAAACACCTCGCGCTTCCGAACGCCAGGGTTCAGGGCACGGGCCACAACCCTCGACATGCGTCAGTGGAGATGGCGCGGCTTGCGCCCTCCCCCGTGTCCGGACGATCCACCGTGACCACGAGGTGGACGCCCCAGCTGCATGGAATTCACCAAAGCGTCAAAACGCTGGTTGAACAGCCGGTCGATCGAAGCCACCACGTCGTTGAGCTCAGATGCATCGAAATGCCGCTCCATGATGTGCACCACGTCCTGCACCAGCAAATCGCGCTGGACCTGCATGATCGCAGCGGGTGTCGGTCCCACGAAGCACATCATGAAGTCGTCGCGCGCCTCCTCATCTTCGGGCGCCTCTTCTTCGTCGAACTCGGTGTCGTAGAAGGACACCTCGATCGGCGCTCCGCTGGCCGCGATTTCATTCAGCCCCATGCAGGCCTCTTCGATCACCTGCCTGAAATCCTCGTCACCGGGAACCGTCCAGCACATCTGGAGCACATGCTCCTGCGCATCAAACCGGATACCCGGCTCGTCCTCATAGGCACTTTCGGCCGCAGCCGCCAGCGAACGTGCGCCGGCATACTGCCAAAGGGGCTTGAGCGCGTCCTGAATCTGGGCATAAGCCACATCCTCGCGCAGGGGAACATCCCCATGCACATGGATCTCAAAGGGCGCGTTGTATCGGGTCATGGAAACTCACTGTAGCGGCGAAAGCGGCCCACGCATAGTCGGCGGGCGGGCATGGTGCCTCGAACCGGAATCGAACCGGTACGACCGGTTAGGGTCGGCGGATTTTAAGTCCGCTGTGTCTACCAATTTCACCATCGAGGCGGACTCAAGAGCATTGTCGCAGGTTCATCCCGGACCACTCCATCGAGTCTCTGGGAGTACCCGCACATGTCTGTGCTGACCACATCGAACCAAGAAAAAACGGGAAGCAGAGCTTCCCGTTTTGATGAGTGGAGCGGGAAACGAGGTTCGAACTCGCGACCTCAACCTTGGCAAGGTTGCGCTCTACCAACTGAGCTATTCCCGCAAATTTCCAGTGTGACTGGAGGCGCGATCCGGAGTCGAACCGGACTAGACGGATTTGCAATCCGTTGCATAACCGCTTTGCTATCGCGCCCGATTCACCAACGCGGAAACCGCACAGATGAAACCGACAAAAAAGGGAAGCCGGGCTTCCCTTTATCAAACTGGAGCGGGAAACGAGGTTCGAACTCGCGACCTCAACCTTGGCAAGGTTGCGCTCTACCAACTGAGCTATTCCCGCATGTTTCTAACGTTTGGTGATGTTCGTCAGAAGCTGGAATTCTAGCGCAAAAAACGCGTGTTTTTCAAGACCCCTACATTTTTTGCTCAGTGCTTGACGGCTCCCGGGGCCGGGGCAGGAGCGCTCCCAGCGGCGGCCACTTGTGCAGCCACTTCCTCGTCGGTCAAAGGCACCGGTTGCCTCTCCAGGGCGATGGACAACACCTTGTCAATCCACTTGACGGGAACGATCTCCAGCCCTTGCTTGACGTTGTCGGGTATCTCGGCAAGGTCTTTGACGTTCTCTTCAGGAATGATCACAGTCTTGATTCCCCCGCGGAGGGCCGCCAGCATCTTTTCCTTCAGGCCGCCAATAGCCGTGACCTCGCCCCGAAGGGTGATTTCCCCAGTCATCGCAACATCGGCTCGCACCGGGATGCCGGTAAGCGCCGACACCAGGGCCGTGGTCATCGCCGCCCCGGCACTGGGGCCGTCCTTGGGTGTGGCGCCATCGGGGACATGGATGTGAATGTCTCGCTTGTCGAACTGCTCGTCCTTGATGCCCAGCTGTCGGGCACGGCTGCGAACCACGGTTCGCGCTGCCTCCACGGACTCCTTCATCACGTCACCCAGCGAGCCGGTACGGATGGTGCCGCCTTTGCCCGGCATGATGGCGACTTCAATGGTCAGCAGATCGCCGCCCACCTCGGTCCATGCCAGTCCCACCACCTGCCCAACCTGGTTCTGCTGTTCAACCCGGCCATAGGTGTATTTGCGCACGCCAAGGAAGTCGCTGAGGTTCCCGGCATCGACCACCACCGTGGGTGCGTACTTCTTGAGCAACAAGCCCTTGACCACCTTGCGGCAGATCTTGGAGAGCTCACGCTCCAGAGAGCGCACGCCGGCTTCGCGCGTGTAGTAGCGCACGATGTCACGCACCGCCTCTTCCTTGACCTCCAGCTCACCGTCGCGAATACCGTTGTTCTTTACCTGCTTGGGCAGCAGGTAACGCATGGCGATGTTGGTCTTTTCGTCTTCGGTGTAGCCCGACAGGCGAATCACTTCCATCCGGTCCAGCAGGGCAGGCGGGATGTTCATCGAATTGGACGTCGCCACGAACATCACGTCCGACAGATCGAAGTCAACCTCCACGTAGTGGTCGCCAAAGGTATGGTTCTGCTCGGGGTCGAGCACTTCCAGCAGCGCCGACGACGGATCGCCACGGAAGTCTGTCCCCAGCTTGTCGATTTCGTCGAGCAGGAACAGCGGATTGCGGGTTCCCACCTTGGACAGGCTCTGGAGCACCTTGCCGGGCATCGCACCGATATAGGTGCGCCGGTGCCCACGGATCTCGGCCTCATCGCGCATGCCACCCAGCGCCATGCGCACGTACTTGCGCCCGGTGGCCTTGGCAACCGACTGGCCGAGCGAGGTCTTGCCCACGCCAGGGGGGCCGACCAGGCAGAGGATGGGTGCCTTGACCTTGTCCACGCGCTGCTGCACCGCGAGGTATTCAAGGATGCGGTCCTTGACCTTCTCCAGACCATAGTGGTCTTCGTTGAGCACCCCTTCGGCAAAAGCGAGGTCGTGCTTGATCTTGGTCTTCTTGCTCCAGGGCAAGGCCACCAGCGCGTCGATGTAGTTGCGCACGACGGTGGCCTCGGCCGACATCGGAGACATCAGCTTGAGCTTCTTGAACTCGGCCTCGGCCTTCTTGCGGGCCTCGGCGGGCATCTTGGCGGCCTTGATCTTCTTCTCGATCTCCTCGATGTCGGCGCCCTCTTCGCCTTCGCCGAGCTCCTTCTGGATCGCCTTGACCTGCTCGTTGAGATAGAAGTCCCGCTGGTTCTTCTCCATCTGGCGCTTGACGCGACCGCGGATCTTCTTGTCGACGTTCAGGATGTCGACCTCGCGCTCAAGCTGTTCGAACAGGTTTTCCAGCCGTTTGTTGATCGGGTCGAGATCCAGCACCACCTGCTTGGACTCCAGCTTCAGCGGCAGATGCGCGGCAATCGTGTCGGCCAGGCGCCCCGGATCGTCGATGCTGGAGATCGAAGTCAGGATCTCGGACGGAATCTTCTTGTTCAGCTTGACGTACTGGTCAAATTGCTGCATCACAGCGCGGCGCAACGCTTCGAGCTCATTGGTCTGCGTGGTTGAACGCTCCTGCGCCGGATCAATCGGGGTGACGTGGGCCACGAAATGGCTTTCACCGTCCACGATCGACAGCACCTTGGCACGCTGGACACCCTCGACCAGCACCTTGACCGTGCCGTCAGGGAGCTTGAGCATCTGCAGGATGGTGGCGACGCAACCCATCTCGAACATGTCGTCCGTGGAGGGCTCATCTTTGGCCGCGGCTTTCTGCGCCACCAGCATGATGCGGCGCTCAGCCTCCATCGCAGCCTCCAGTGCCTTGATGCTCTTGGGGCGCCCGACAAAAAGCGGAATCACCATATGGGGGAAGACCACCACATCGCGCAAAGGCAACAGTGGCAGGTCTACAGGCGTGCTGGGCAGGGGGACTTGTCCGGACATATCAGACCTCTAGATGTTTGACGGGCGAAAGCGGGTGCCGCACACCACTTGCTTTCGCCCTCACGACGCACGCAATCAGGCCTGCTTGGCCGCCTCGCGGTAGACCAGCAGGGGGGGCTTGTTTTCTTCGATGGTGGACTCGTCGACCACCACCTTCTCCACGTTGCTCATCCCCGGCAACTCGAACATGGTGTCGATCAGGGCGTTTTCCAGTATGGAACGCAAGCCTCGCGCGCCGGTCTTTCTCGCCAGTGCCTTGCGGGCGATGGCCTTGAGCGCCGCGGGGCGCACCTCGAGATCGGCACCCTCCATCGCCAGCAGACGAGAAAACTGCTTGACCACCGCGTTCTTGGGTTCGGTAAGGATTTCGACCAGCGCGTCCTCGCTGAGCTCTGCCAGACTGGCAATCACTGGCAGGCGCCCCACCAGCTCGGGGATGAGCCCGAACTTGATCAGGTCTTCCGGTTCGATGTCCTTGAAGGCTTCTGTCAGGCTGCGCTGCTGTTTGCTCTTGACGACGGCGCCGAACCCCATGCCCGAAGCCTCGGTGCGGTTCTCGATGATCTTTTCGAGCCCCGCGAAAGCACCGCCACAGATGAACAGGATGTTGGTGGTGTCGACCTGGAGGAAATCCTGATTAGGATGCTTGCGTCCGCCCTGTGGCGGCACGCTGGCCATGGTGCCTTCGACCAGCTTGAGCAGCGCCTGCTGAACCCCCTCGCCCGACACGTCGCGGGTGATCGAGGGGTTGTCCGACTTGCGCGTGATCT
>CAMLNH010000091.1 GCA_946481355.1 uncultured Curvibacter sp. | reverse complement strand
CAAGAAGGGCAAGCTCGGCAATGGCCTGGGCAAGACCACGGGCTGGATCCACCGCGCCGCGCTCAAGATGAAACGCGTGAAGATGATCGGCGGCGTGAACTACGAGCGCATCGGTGCGTTCACCGAAGGGACAACTCAAGGTTGGGGCCTGCTCGTCAGCTATGGCGAGAAACGCGAGAACCCGAGCTGGATCCCCTGCGATACCGTGGTGCTCTGCGCGGGCCAGCTGCCGCTGCGCACGCTGGCGGAGGAACTGCAGGCCCAGGGCCGCAAGCCGCACCTGATCGGCGGGGCGCTGGAGGCCGGTGAGCTGGACGCGAAACGCGCCATCGACCAGGCCGCGCGGCTGGCCGCGCGGCTCTGAGCGGCGGGCTCAGTCGTCCGAGGGCCAGTCGCTGAAGGGGAAGGGCAGTTCCTCGCTGGCGAAGCTCAGGAAGTCGGTGATCTGGCGCAGGTACTGACCGATACCGCGGCCGAAGTGCTGCAGGCGTTCGTTGGGGCCGTCGCCGATGGCCGCGAAGAGCAGCTGCACCAGGGCCAGCGCGCCGAGGATGGTGACAGCGATGTGGAAGGCCAGGCCCATGAGCAGCATGAGCAGCACGCGGGCCCAGAGGCTGCGCTTTTCGGGAGCAGGGGCGTTTTCGGGCGGGGGGGTGGTGTCGCTCATGGAGGCTCCTCGGTTCCGGTTCAGGGGGATCGGTGCAGGCGCGGGGCGGCCAGCAGGGCCATGTTCTCTTCGATGGCGATGTCCACATCGCGCCAACGGCCCTTGAGCTGGGCCTTGTCCAGCGCGGCCTGCAACTGGCGCAGGTCCTTCACGCTGGGCGCGACCTTGATCTGCGCAATGGCCGCCGCGGTGTTGCCGGTCTTGATGACGGCCAGCATCTTGGCCGGCCATTCGCTCTGTTTTGCCATGTGGGTGGGTTTCTGTGTCCAGGGACCGGACTGTACACAAGTTAAGCTCGGGGACCCGATCCCATCATGAACTACACGGTCAAACTTTACGACGCCGAAGGCGTGAGCGAAGCCCAGCAACGCGCAGCGCAGAAGCGCTTCAGGCAGGTGCTGGAGGACACACTGGGCGATGCCGCCCTGGTGCTGCCGGTCTACCAGGCCTACCAGCGCATCGCCGCGGCCTACGGCGACCCGCCGAACATCGAGGCGCTGACGGATGCCGAGCGCGAGATCGCCGAGCAGTGGCAGGCCGCCGAGAGCGCGGCCATCATGGCCGTCTATGGCCCGCTGCGCGGCATGGGTGACGGCGACTACGAGCTCAAAGCAGCGGAGGACGGTGCTTGAACGAACAGGCCGTGCCGCGACGGGTGTTGCCGCTGATCGTGCTCTCGCAGTTCGCGGGCACCTCGCTGTGGTTCGCGGTCAACGCGGTCATGCCAGACCTGCAGGCGGCCTGGGGCCTGCCCGCCACGGCCGTGGGCACGCTGACGTCGGCCGTGCAGCTGGGCTTTGTCGCCGGCACGCTGGTGTTTGCGCTGCTCATGGTGGCGGACCGGTTCTCGCCTTCACGCGTCTTCATGGCTTGTGCGCTGCTGGGCGCGCTGGCCAATGCCGCGACGCTGTGGATAGCCGGCAGTTTCGGCCTGTTGCTGGCGCTGCGCTTTGCCGTGGGCTTTCTGCTCGCGGGCATCTACCCCGTGGGCATGAAGATCGCGGCCAGCTGGTACCGCCAGGGCCTGGGTGCGGCCATGGGCGTGCTGATCGGTGCGCTGATCCTGGGCACGGCGCTGCCACATGGCCTGCGGGCGCTGGTGGGCGAGGGCGGGGGCAGCCTGTTGCCGTCCTGGCAAAGCGTGGTGCTGGGCGTGTCGCTGCTGGCCGCGGCCGGCGGCCTGCTGACCGGGCTCTTCGTGCCCGAGAGCCCCTGGCTCCAGCGCGGCGCGCGCATCACGCCCGCGGCGCTGCACCTGATCTGGAGCGACCGCAAGTTGCGCGCCTCGGTCTTCGGCTACTTCGGCCACATGTGGGAGCTCTACACCTATTTCGTGCTGGTGCCGCTCATCGTGGGCCTGCGCTGGGCGGGCTCGGCGCAGAGTGCGGCGGCCTTCTTCATCATCGCTGCGGGCTTCATCGGCTGCGTGGGTGGTGGTCTGCTGGTGCGGCGCTGGGGCAGTGCGCGCGTGGCGCAGCGCCAGCTGGCCATCAGCGGGGCCTGTTGCCTGCTGGCGCCGCTGATGCTGCAGGCGCCCGACGCGCTCTTCCTCGCCTGGCTGCTGCTCTGGGGCCTGACGGTCTCGGGTGATTCGCCGCAGTTCTCCACGCTGACCGCACAGAACGCGCCACCGGCCGCGGTGGGCAGCGTGCTGACCTTCGTGAACTGCATCGGCTTTGCGATTTCGGTGCTGAGCATCGAGCTCTTTGTGGCCGCACTCCCGCACGCGTCATTGGCCGTGCTGCTGCCGCTGCTGGGCCTGGGGCCGATGGTGGGGCTGTGGATGTTCCGGCCGCTGAGCCGCGTGCCGCATCGACCTTAGCGGGCATCCTGGGCCAGACCCAAGGCATGGAAGACGCGGATCGCAGCCCAGGCGTCGTTGGCCGCATAGACCAGCTGCGCTTCGCTCAGGCGCGGCGCGGCCCAGTTGGAGGTGGCCGCCTTCTTGGACTTGAGGTAGCGCCGGTTGAAGAGCACGGCCACGGCGCCCTTGACTCCCATTTCCTTGCGGTAACCGCGCTCACGGAACACGGCGTTGAGTTCCAGCACGCCGCCGGGCTCGCGGCCCAGCTTGGACGTGATGCGCTTGCGGTCATCGCCCAGGCCGAAACCGGCCTTGATCACGCCTTCATGCGCCAGCAGCTCGGCCACGGGGCCGCGGCAGCCTGGCTCATGCAACTGGAAGATCCAGGCCTGCTCGGGCGTGGCGAGTTGCACGATGTGCGGGCCGTCGGAAACCTCGCCGACACGGAACGTGGGCTTGGATTCGGTGTCGAAGCCCAGATGCGGCGCTGCGGCCAGCTCGGCGCAGGCGGCTTCGGCCTCGCGCGGGCTGCTGATGAGGCGGATGCGGTCCAGCCCCAGGCGCTCGAAGGGTTCGAGCGCGGCGATGGCCTCCTTGTCGGGGGTGGAATGGTGGGTGCGCATCAGATTAATTTCGCTATACGAGATAGAAGTGTGACAAATAGTTACTGATTGTGTATGCTTGCGCTCAACTGCGGCGTAAAGCAGTGGGCAGCAAGCCCGTCAGATCAGGGGGTGCATCATGACGTACGAATTCGACGACCGGTCCGACTTGATTGAGCAACTGGCCAAGCTACTGTCGGTGACGCAGGACATGGGTCGCAAGCTGGCCAATGAGTCACATGGGCGATCGTACGACAGGGTGCGCGAGTTCAACGAAATCCTGCATCTGGCGCGTGAGCAGCTCACGGCCATCGAGCAGGAAGAAAAACGCATGTTCCTGCTGGAGCGCCGGCGCGCGCCGCGCTCGACCTTCGAACGCTGAGCCGGTGGGACCGGCTTTACGATAGCGGCCTCAGCCAGCGAGGTCGCTTCCCCATGTCATCCCCACGCAGCCCAGGCGGGCTGGTCTATTCCACCGACGGCGGGCGCATGTGCCCGCAATGCCGCCATCCCCTGGACCGTTGCACCTGCCGGACCGAGGCCGCGGCACGCGTGCTCGGCGACGGCCAGGTGCGCGTGCGGCGCGAAACCTCGGGCCGTGGCGGCAAGGCCGTGACCGTGGTACGTGGCCTGCCGCTGGACGCGGCCGCCCTGCAGGCCCTGGGCAAGCAGCTCAAGGCGGCCTGCGGCACGGGTGGCACCGTCAAGGAGGGCGTGGTGGAGGTGCAGGGCGACCACGTGGACAAGGTGCTGGCCTGGCTGTCCAAGCAGGGTTACGTGGCCAAGAAGGCGGGCGGCTAGGGCCTGTTCATCCCCATTTCTCAAGATGCGTTGCGGATCAAAAAAGTCATGCGGTAGGCGCGTGGACGCCGCCGGGGTAGCCCCCGGCAAGTCCGCGCAACACCCCGCATGGCTTTTTTGGCCGCAACCCGGAGGGAACGTGGTTAAAACCGCGCCACTCGTTGTTGCACTCCTAGCCCAGGCGGCCAGCCTGGGCGTCGTCGTGCGCCTAGATTGGCGCGGTTTTAATCACGTTCGCACTTGAGAAATGAGGATGAACAGGCCCTTGCTCGACGGCGAACAGTTGCAGCGCCTGCTGACGACCGAGATGCCCTATGGCAAGCACAAGGGCACGCTCCTTGCTGATCTGCCTGGTAACTATCTCAACTGGTTCGCACGGGAGGGCTTTCCCAAGGGCGATCTGGGTCGCCTGCTGGCCCTGATGCACGAGATCGACCACAACGGCCTCAAGAGCCTGCTCGACCCGCTGCGGCGCAAGTAAGCGTCAGGCCTTCTTCTTCGTTGCCGCTACCTTGCCCGGGAAATGGGTCTGCCGGTGCGCGCTGGGACGATAGAGCTGGGCCTGCTGTTCGTAGCCCAGCTTGTTCCTGAGCACGCTGTTGCATTGCTCGACGATGGCTTCGAGCGTCTTGCGCCCGCCGCTGGCGCGCAGCTGCTGGATCAGCATGAAGGTCAGAGCGCCATAGGGCACGGAGCCGTGCGTGTACTCGTAGGCGTACTGGTCTTCGCGGCAGGCGGCCAGGATGACGGGGTTGTAGGGACCATGGTGGCCCAGGCGGCGTGAAGCCGCCTTGAAGGCCGCGGGGGTGTCGCTCCAGCGGCTCACGGCGCGGCCCAGCTTCTGCGTGGCGCCGTCGCCCAGGTAACGCTGCACCCGCTCGGCCGGGGCCTTGCCCATGCGATGGCGCAGATCCAGGCTCTTGCGCGGGAACCACATCTGTCTGTCGGCGTCCCATTCGATGGCACGGTGGCGCACATCGTCGGGCGGGTTGATGCCGCGCACGGCCACGCCGCCGGCGCGCGCCACGCCACCCGAGTGGCAACAGTCCAGGATGATGGAAAAGCGCGCCTCGTAAGGCAGGTTGGCGTAGAGCCGCGACAGCATGTCGTCGGTGATGCCGTTGTTGCCGTTCCAGTCGAAGTCGTAGGTGACCAGGGCCTCGTCCTTGTGATCAGGCTCGCCGTCGGCGTCGAGCGCGGCAATCTGGGCGCCGTGGCCCGAGTAGAAGAGCACGCGCTCGTCGTCGGCACGCACGTCTTCGAGCAACCACTTGAGTCTGTCCTGCACGCCACGCGTGGTGGCACGCGCGTCGAGCACCACGCGGATTTCTTCAGGCTCGTAACCGCGTTCCTGCAGCATGGCGCTCATCTGGAACACGTCGTTGACGCAGCCGTTGAGCCGGTTTTCGGGCTGCGGGTAGTCGTTGATGCCGATCAGCAGGGCGCGGCGCTTGCGCGGGCTGCGACGCTGCACGGTGGGCGCCTTGAACCAGGAAGCTGCCACGGTGGGGCCTGGCTTGGGTTTCGTGGCGGGAACGGCCGTGCTGCGCGGCAGGGCCGCAGCCAGACCGGCCCAGACGTTGGCGGCCGTCACCTCATGTTCCAGGTACTTCTCGGCACTGTGGTCCATCGGGCCCGATTCGTCGAAGTGGGTGTCGAGCTGGGTGAAGGGCGCTTCGGGGAAGTCGAGCTCGCAGGTCAGCACCGCGTCTTCGATGTTGTAGAGGTGGTACCAATGGCGCGCGGTGGCGATGGGGCGCAGGTAGCCGCCAAAGGTTTCGGCCAGGGCCGGGTGGCCGATCTGCGAGCCCAGAGTGACGAAGAGGCGGTCTTGTGCCAGGGCCTGCTGGGCGGCCAGAGTGTCGTAGCTGATCAGCGAGCCGAGGCTGTGGGCGCAGATCACGTGCGGGTCCACATGGCGGATGGCCTGGGCCAGGTCGGTGCTCAGTTGCTGGCGCAGGGCGGGCAGGGCCGTCCACTTGGCCACCATGCCGATGGTGTTGTCGATCAAGGTGCCCAGGCCTTTTTCGGCGGCGCGGCCCAGCGCGCGGCGATGTGCCCAGTAGCTGTTCCAGAGGCGTTTGACGGCCGCTGCGTAGACGCCGGCGTCGGCTGTGGCAGCCTCGAAGCGTGCGTTGTAGCGCAGCTCATGGAACTCGAGCGAATCGGCGGCCACGCCGGCGCGTATGGCCGAGGCGCTGATGGCCTGCTGCCAGGTGGCCAGCCAGTCGCCGTTCTCGTTGGTGTTGACGCCGTGGATGCACAGGATGCGGATGCCCATGTTGTCCCCCTGGAGATATTGGTGCGTCTTTATAGGAGCAAATGCCGCGCTTGTCTTCCCCTGTTTGTGTGAGGGCGTCCGGGGCGATAATCGGCGCCCAGACCCTACAGATTCTTCACGAATTCACGCATGGCCCTCTTTGTCGATTCCGGCACCGTTACCCACGGCATCCAGCTCGCCGTGGCGCCCGTGTTCCTGCTGACCGCCGTCTCCGGCATGATCGGCGCGGTGGCCGGACGGCTGTCACGCATCATCGACCGCGGCCGCGTGCTGGAGGAAAAGCTGCGCCTGGATGCCGAGCCCGTGCTGGCGCCGCAATGGAACGCCGAGCTGGCCATGCTGCGCACGCGCGGACGGCTGGCCAACAGCACCATCGGCCTGCTCACGCTGTGTGCTTTCATGATCGGCCTGACCATCGTGATCCTCTTCCTCGGCGAGACCACGGCCCTGCGTGTGGACCGGCTGGCGATCTATGCCTTCCTGGCCGGCGTGAGCTGCTTCATGGCCGCGCTGTGCTGTTTCTTCGCCGAGACCCTGCTCGCCACGCGCGTGCTCAAGTTCGGGCAGCCGGACGACGCCTGAGTTCTGCCCTGCGCCATCAAAAAGCAACCCGAAGGTTGCTTTTTCTGATCAAGGGGGAACTCAGCGTTTCAGCAGGTTCTTGAGCTTGTCGCCGGCCTTGTCCTTGAGCTGCTCCTTGGCGGCTTCTTTCTTGGCGTCGAGCTTCTGTTTCGTCTCTTCCTTGAGCACGGCCTTGCGCTGGCCGGCGATGCTGCCGAAGTCGATCTTCCATTTCAGGTCGCTGTAGGGCCCGGTGAGACGTACGGGGATGGTCAGGCCGCGCAGCTGATCGAGCTCGGGGCCGCCCTGACCCTGCAGGGTGGGGACGACGGTGGCCTTGACGGTGTAGTCCAGCCGGTCCTCGGGAATCCAGACGGTGCCGGCGCCGCCCAGGCGCAGCAGCGGGGTCTTGGCCGCGAGGTCGTCGTTGCGGGCCACGCCATCGGTGATCTTGAGGCTGGCGCCGAATTCGGTGAAGTCGGTCTTCTGCTGGCCGGAGGCCTGGCCTTCCTCGCTGCCGCCGCCGAGCTTGGCCTTGGCATTGCGCAGCATGCCGGCGATGTCGATGCCGTTGAGCGCGCCGTCGCTGAGTTGCACGCCGACCGTGCCGTTGAGCTTGCGCTTGAACTGGGTGACCGTGTTGCCGCCGGTGTTGATATCGAGGGCCACGTTGCCGCGACCCTCCAGCGGCTGCTGGTTCAGCGCGTCCTTCATGAGCGGGCCGATCTGGATGCCGCGCAGATCCAGCTTGGCGGCCAGGCGCTGGGCACCTGTGGCGTCGGCCGAGAGACTGCCGTTGACGCCGCCGTCGTAGAGCGAGGCCGTGACGGGGTTGAGCTCGGCGCGGCCGTTCTGGGCCTTGAGCTGCAGGCGCAGGCCCGTGGTCTTGATGTTCATGACCTTGAGCGCGGCCATCTTGAGCGTGCCGCGCAGGTCCAGACCCTTGAGCGGCGAGAGGTCGATCTCGGGCTCGGGGCCCGATGAAACCGAGGTGGGGGCCGGGGTGCCGGCTGCGGGCGCTGCGCTTGACTGGCTCTTGGGCAGGTAGCGGTCGGCGTCGAGATCACCGAGGGCAAGGTCGAAGCTGATGGCGGGGCGGGCGAACTTCTGCACGCCAGCTTTGAGCGCCAGCGTGGTGCTGTCCAGCGTGCCGTCCAGGGCCAGTTGAACGGCTTCACGCGACAGATCCACGTTGGCCTGGCCCTGGGCCTTGAGGGACAGACTGCCGCCGGCCGGGTTGGGGGCGCTGAGCTCCAGCGTGAGGCCCTGGGCGTCGATCTTGGCGGCCGAGGCTTCGGCCTGGGCCAGGCCCAGCTTGAGCTGCAGATCCTTGAGGCCGGCGGCGGCGCCGTTGAGCGTGAAGTCGACCGCATCGAGCTTGATCTGCTGCTGGGCCAGCGCTGGCGTGTAGGCGCTGCGCAGGCCGAGCTTGAGCGCCAGCTCGGGCTGCTGGCCGCTGAGCGTGGCGTCGAGCGCGAGCTGGGCACGCTGCCCGTCGCGGATGGGGCCGGTGTTGAATTCGAGCGGGGCGATCTGCAGTTGCTGGCCGCTGGCGGCGTCGCGGTAGTCCACGCGCGCGCGGCTCAGCGTGATGCCGTCGATGTCGAAGCGGGGCAGGGCCTGGGTGCCGGGTTCTGCTGGCTTGTCGGCAGGCGCCGCCTCAGGTGCGCTCTTGAGCAGGTCGTCGAAGTTGAAGCGGCCGCGCGCGTCGCGCGCGAGCTTCACGTCCAGGCCATCGATGAGCACGCGGTCCACGCGCACCTCCTTCTTCAGCAGGGGCAGCAGGGCGACCGAGACGCGCAGCTGCTGCGCGGCGGCGAAGACCTGGGTGCTGCGCGGCTCAGAGAGCGAGATCTGGCCGAGCTCGGCACCGATGCGCGGGAAGAAGGTCAGGCTGATCTCGCCCGGGATGGCCAGGGTGCGGCCGGTCTTGTCCTGCACGAGCTGGATCAGCTGGGGCTTGTAGTCGTTGGGGTTGAAGGTGGCAACGACATAGGCGACGACAGCGATCACGAGCGCAAGAAAGACCGCAACGGCGATGAGCAGGTACTTGAGAGCTTTTTTCATGGCAGACACCGGACAAAGACGCTGTCGAGGATAACGCAGCACCTCCGACCGCAAGGTGACAAATGGTTATCGACGATTCAGAGCTGGCCGTCGCGTGCCAGCCGTGCCGCCATGGCACTGAGCGCGGCGTAGGCGGCGCCTGCGTCCGCATCAAGCACCTGGATCGCCTGCCCCTG
>CAMLNH010000090.1 GCA_946481355.1 uncultured Curvibacter sp. | reverse complement strand
ATCACCATCGCCAAGGGTGGCGACGGCGGTTTCGGGAACCTGCGCTTCAAGAGCGCCATCAACCGTGCGCCGCGCCAGAAGACCCCGGGCTGGCCGGGCGAGAAGCGCAACCTCAAGCTCGAACTCAAGGTGCTGGCCGATGTGGGCCTGCTGGGTCTGCCCAATGCCGGCAAGTCCACGCTGATCACGGCCATCTCCAATGCCCGTCCGCGCATCGCCGACTACCCCTTTACCACCCTGCACCCCAATCTGGGCGTGGTGCGCGTCGGCCCCGAGCAGAGCTTCGTCGTGGCGGATCTGCCGGGTCTGATCGAGGGAGCTTCCGAAGGCGCGGGCCTGGGGCACCTCTTCCTGCGCCATCTGCAGCGCACCCGTCTGCTGCTGCATGTAGTGGACCTCGCGCCCTTTGATGACAACGTCGATCCGGTCGCGCAGGCCAAGGCCATTGTGGCCGAACTCAAGAAATATGATGCGGCCCTGTACGACAAGCCGCGCTGGCTGGTGCTCAACAAGCTTGACGTGATCCCGGTCGAGGAGCGTGAGGCGAGGGTCAAGGACTTCGTGAAGCGTTTCAAGTACAAGGGGCCGGTCTTTCAGATCTCGGCGCTCACGCACGAGGGTTGCGACCCGCTGGTCAAGTCGGTGTACGAGCAGGTCAAGAAGCAGCAGGTGGCCGAGCAGCCGCCCGTGGCCGAAGTCGATCCGCGCTTCAAGGACGTGCCGCCGGACGCCTAGAATCTCCGGTTTCATTCATGGTTGCTGGCGTGTCCATGCAGCCATCCGCACCTCAAGATGAATCAGACATCCGCTTCCGTTCTGCGCCAGGCGCGGCGCATCGTGGTCAAGGTCGGCTCCAGCCTCGTCACCAACGAAGGTCGGGGTCTGGACGAGGCCGCCATCGAGGAATGGAGCCGTCAGATCGCGGCCCTGGTGCGCGACGGTCGCGAGGTCATCATGGTGTCCAGCGGCGCCATCGCCGAGGGCATGAAGCGCCTGGGCTGGACCAATCGCCCCAAGGAAATCCATGAGCTGCAGGCCGCCGCTGCGGTGGGCCAGATGGGCCTGGCGCAGATGTACGAGACGCGCTTGAAGGCCCACGGCCTGGGCAGCGCCCAGGTCTTGCTCACACATGCGGATCTGGCCGACCGCGAGCGTTACCTCAACGCCCGCTCCACCCTGCTCACGCTGCTGCAGCTGGGTGTGGTGCCGGTGATCAACGAGAACGACACGGTGGTCAACGACGAGATCAAGTTCGGCGACAACGATACGCTGGGCGCTCTCGTGGCCAATTTGGTCGAGGCCGATGCGTTGATCATCCTGACCGACCAGAAGGGCCTGTACACGGCCGATCCGCGCAAGGATCCGGCGGCCAAGTTCGTGCACGAGGCGCAGGCCGGTGATCCAGCGCTCGAGGCCATGGCCGGCGGCGCGGGCTCCAGCCTGGGCAAGGGCGGCATGATCACCAAGATCCTCGCGGCCAAGCGCGCCGCGGGTTCGGGCGCCTCCACCGTGATCGCCTGGGGGCGTGAGCCAGATGCCCTGGTGCGCCTGGCGCAGGGCGAGGCCATCGGTACCCTGCTGGTGGCGCAGACCGCCAAGACCCAGGCCCGCAAGCAGTGGATGGCCGACCATCTGCAGCTGCGCGGCGCCGTGGTGGTCGATGCCGGTGCGGCGGCCAAGCTGCAGGCCGAGGGCAAGAGCCTGCTGCCCATCGGCATGAAGGCGGTGGAAGGCGAGTTCTCGCGCGGCGAAGTCATTGCCGTGCGTGACGAACAGGGCGTGGAAATCGCCCGCGGCCTGGCCAACTACGCGAGCGCCGAGGCGCGGCTGTTGTGTCGCAAGCCTTCGAGCGAGTTCGAGAAGCTGCTGGGCTATACCGGTGAGCCGGAGATGGTGCACAGGGACAATCTGGTCCTGATGCGCTGAAGCTTACGACGCCATCGCCTGCGCGACCCGGTCGCCGCCTCGGGCGGTGCGCGCCATCCTCACGTACCTGATGTCCTGGCGGCTGTGCTCCGCTCGCCTTGCCCTCGGGGCGCTTGCTCCGATTTCTTCGAAAGTTTCCCAGCCGGGCTATTGCCCCTGCGATTCCGCACGGTCCTTGTCGGCTTGATCCGATTGCGGGTCCGGATCAAAGCTCGCACCCGGGGGCAACTCCATGCCCTGGCCCGGCGCCGCGCCGGTGTGATGGGTGTGCTCGTGATCGCGCGGTCGATGGCCCTGACGCAGGTAGCGGTTGCGTTGGTCCTGGCGCGGCAGAAAGCGTGCCAGCTCGGTCAGCGCCATCTCGTAGACCCCGCGTTTGAACTCCACCACCATGTCCAGCGGGACCCAGTAGTCGTTCCAGCGCCAGGCGTCGAACTCGGGGTGATCGGTGGCGCGCAGGTTCAGGTCCCAGTCCTGCGCCATGAGCTGGAGCAGGAACCAGATCTGTTTCTGGCCCTTGTAGTGGCCGCGCGCTTCACGTCGGATGTAGCGGTCCGGCACTTCGTAGCGCAACCAGTCACGGGTCCGGGCCACGATGCGCACGTGCTCGGGCTTGAGCCCGACTTCCTCGTGCAACTCGCGGTACATGGCCTGTTCCGGGTTCTCGCCCCGGTCGATGCCACCCTGCGGAAATTGCCACGAGTGGGTGCGTATCCGTTTACCCCAGAAAACCTGGTTTCTCTGGTTGAGCAGAATGATGCCGACGTTGGGCCGAAAGCCGTCCCGGTCAAGCATAATCAACCCCAAATTTTTGAACTGAGTCCATTATGCACGGCCTGCGCCGCGCAGGCCAAGAGGGCTCGCTCTCCTTCCTCGAAAAGTCCCGATGAAAGCCTCCCAATTCTTCATTTCCACCCTCAAGGAAGCCCCGGCCGATGCCGAGATCGTCAGCCACAAGCTCATGATGCGCGCCGGCATGATCAAGAAGCTCGGTGCCGGCATCTACAACTACATGCCCATGGGCCTGCGCGTGATCCGCAAGGTGGAGGCCATCGTGCGCGAAGAGATGAACCGCGCCGGCGCCGTGGAGCTGACCATGCCTGTGGTGCAGCCCGCCGAACTGTGGGAAGAGACCGGCCGCTTTGCCAAGATGGGGCCCGAGCTGCTGCGCATCAAGGACCGGCACGATCGCGACTTCGTGATCCAGCCCACCAGCGAAGAGGTGGTGACCGACATCGCGCGCCAGGAGATCAAGAGCTACAAGCAGCTGCCCAAGAACCTGTACCAGATCCAGACCAAGTTCCGTGACGAGCGCCGCCCGCGTTTCGGTCTGATGCGCGGCCGCGAGTTCATCATGAAGGATGCCTACAGCTTCGACCGCGATCAGACGGCCGCCAAGGCCAGCTACCAGGTCATGGCCCAGGCCTACCGCAAGATCTTCGACCGATTCGGCCTGCGCTACCGCGCCGTGGCGGCCGACAGTGGTGCCATCGGTGGCGACCTGAGCGAGGAGTTCCAGGTCATCGCCGCCACGGGCGAGGACGCCATCGTCTACTGCCCCCAGAGCGAGTACGCGGCCAATATCGAGAAGGCCGAGGCCCTGGCGCCGCAACAGCCTCGCCCGGCCGCGGCGCAGGCGATGCAGAAGGTGGCCACGCCGGGCAAGAGCACCTGCGCCGACGTCGCCGAGCTGCTGGGCCTGCCGCTGAACCGCACGGTCAAGTCCATCGTGCTGGCCACGGACGAGATCACCGACAAGGAGCAGGTCGGCAAGACGCGCATCTGGCTGCTGCTGCTGCGTGGCGATCACGACATGAACGAGGTCAAGGTCGGCAAGCTGCCGGGGCTGGATGTGGGCTACCGCTTCGCCACCGAGGCCGAGATCGTCGCGCACTTTGGCACCCAACCCGGCTACCTTGGCCCCGTGGGCCTGAAGCAGCCCGTGGGCATCATTGCCGACCGCGAGGTGGCCGTGATGTCCGACTGGGTCTGCGGCGCCAACGAGGCGGACTTCCACCTCACCGGCGTGAACTGGGGCCGTGACCTGCCCGAGCCTGACCTCGTGGCCGATATCCGCAACGTGGTCGCGGGCGATCTCTCGCCCGACGGCAAGGGCCAGCTCGCCATCGAGCGTGGCATCGAGGTCGGCCATGTGTTCTACCTCGGCACCAAGTACAGCCGTGCCATGAACGCGACCTTTCTCGACGAGAACGGCAAACCGCAGTTCATGGAGATGGGCTGCTACGGCATCGGCATCACGCGCCTGCCTGCCGCGGCCATCGAGCAGAACCATGACGACAAGGGCATCATCTGGCCCGACGCCATCGCCCCCTTCACTGTGGTGATCTGCCCGATCAATCCGGACCGCAGCCCCGAGGTGAAAGCCGCTTCGGAAAAGCTCTACGCCGAGCTGCTGGCGGTTGATGTGGACGTGATCCTCGACGATCGCGGCGAGCGCCCGGGCGCCATGTTCGCCGACTGGGAGCTGATCGGCGTGCCGCACCGCGTCACCATCGGTGACCGCACGCTCAAGGAAGGCAAGGTCGAGTACCAGCATCGCCGTGACGCCGCGGCCACGCCCGTGGCTCTGGTCGAGGTCGCGACCCTGATCCAGTCGAAACTCGGCGTCTGAGCATGGGGGGGCCGGCCATGCAGCGGCGCGCGGGGCTGCAGGCCTTGCTGGCTGCGGCGGGCCTGCTGGTCTGGCCACAGGCGCAGGCCGGCGGCCAGATCGAGGAGCCGCTGGCCGATTCGGTGCGCACGGTACTCTCGGCCGCCATCGCCAACACCGCGCCACCCGTGCCGGTCTTTGCCGACACTGAGGCCCGTCTGGCCTATCTGCGCTGGCTTGGCGCCATGAGTGAGCGGTTGCAGAAGAGGATCCATGCCTGGCCCGAGCGGCGCGACCTGCTGCAGACCGTCTGGTACGAAAGCCGGCGTGCCGGCCTGGAGCCCGCGCTGGTGCTGGGGCTGATCCAGGTGGAGAGCAATTTCCGCAAGTTCGCTGTGTCGCGTGTGGGCGCGCGCGGCTACATGCAGGTCATGCCTTTCTGGTCGCGTCTGATCGGCAACGGCGACGCCGGCAGCCTCTTCCACATGCAGACCAATCTGCGTTTCGGCTGCGTCATCCTGCGCCACTACCTGGACCGCGAGCGCGGCAACCTCTTCATGGCCCTGGGGCGCTACAACGGCTCGCGCGGCAAGCCTCAGTACCCGAACGCGGTGCTTGCAGCTCGCAAGCAGTGGGAGTACCGCGATGTACCGCCTGCGCAGGCGGCGCCTAGCCCGGATGCACCGACAGCCGAGTGACCATGACCTGGTCGATGCGGTAGCTGTCCACGTCCATCACCTCGAAGCTGTAGCCTTCCCATTGCACCCGGTCCGTGCGGCGCGGTACGCGGCGCAGCATGACCATCAGAAAGCCCGCCAGCGTCTCGTAGTCCTCGGGCTGCGGCAGCTGCTCCAGGCCCAGGGCACGCTGCACATCGGTCATGGGCGTGATGCCGTCGATCAGCCAGGAGCCTTCCTCACGCTGCACGATCAGTTCCTCGTCGGCTGGCGCCACGAGGTCGCCCATCACCGTGCTCATCACGTCGTTGAGCGTGACCACGCCCACCACCAGACTGTATTCGTTGACGATCACGGCGAAGTCCTCATGCGCCTGGCGGAACTGCGCCAGCACCTCGGCCAACGTCAACCGGTCCGGCACCACCACCGCCTTGTGCAGCAGGGTCGGGTCGTCCAGCTTGATGGGCTGATTCTTCATCACGCGCTGGAACAGGTCCTTGGCGTCCACATAGCCGATCACATGGTCGATGTCGCCATCGCAGACCGGGTAGGTCGAAAAGGGCTCGGCCGTGATGCGTGCCCGTACGATGGCATCGCTGTCGCTCTTGTCGAACCAGGCGATGCGGTCGCGTGCCGTCATGGCACTGCTGACCGTGCGCGTGTCGAGTTCGAACACGTTGGCAATCACCTGCTGCTCGTCGCGCGCCAGCACACCGGCCTGGGCCCCCGCTTCGGCCAGGGCCAGGATGTCGTCGGGCGTCACTCTGTCGTCGCGCTGCGACGACAGGCCCAGCAGGGTAAACAGTGCATCCGTGATGCGGCTGTAGAGCCAGACCACGGGTTTGAAGACGCGCATGCACAGGCGCATGGGGGCGTGCAGGCGCAGGGCCAGCCGCTCGGGCTCGGCCATGGCCAAGCGCTTGGGGAAGAGGTCGGAGAAGACGATGAAGAGCGAGGTCACCAAGGCGAAGGACAGCACGAAACCCACGTCCGCGGCCACGCTGGCCGGCAGCCAGCGCCCCAGCAGTGTGCTGAGCACGGGGCTGAAGGCGCCTTCGCCGACGATGCCGCCCAGGATGGCCACCGCGTTCTGCCCGATCTGAACCACCGAAAAATAGTTGCCCGGCTGTTCCTGCACGTGCAGTACCGCTGCCGCGCGTGCATCGCCCTCGTCGGCCAGCAGGCGCAGGCGCAAGCGCCGCGAAGCGGCCAGCGACATCTCGGCCATCGAGAAGAAGGCGCTGACGCTGATCAGCAGGGCGATGATGAAGAGGCTTTGTGTAAGGCTCATGTGGCGCGCAGGGCCTGAGGGGCCGGTGCGCCAGCCTAGTGTAGCGGCGGCCTGTGCCGCGCGTTGATCGCCTACTGGAGAAAGCCCACGCGTGTCTTGTTGCCGCCGGCGCGCGGCAGATCGGCCGCCTCCAGCGTGTCGCGGCCCGCCAGGCGTGCGTTGCCAAAACCCGCCATCAGCGCGCGCCGCATCTCGCGGGGTGCCAGCTCGGCCAGCGTGTCCAGCACCTCGGCGGCCGGCTCGGGGGCGAAGCGCTCGCCCCAGCCATGGTCTCGACGGATGCCCTGGTACAGACGCTGGGCGATGACGTGGGCCTGCTCGCGCGTGGGTGCCGGCACCTCGAACACGTTCATGCGGTTGAGGATGGGGTCGGGAATCGCGCGCTCGTCGTTGGCCGTGGTGATCCAGATCACCTGGCTCGCGTCGATGGCCACCTCGGCGAACTCGTCGACGAAAGCGTGGGCCGTGTCATGTTCCAGCAGGCTGTAGAGCGCACCCAGCGGGTCGTATTGGGCGTCGCTGCTGGCCTTGTCGATCTCGTCGACCACCAGCACCGGGTTGGCGTACTGACCGTCGACCAAGGCCTCGAAGACCTTGCCGGGGCGCGAGCCCTTCCACTGCGAGGACGAACCCGAGAGCAGCCAGCCCGCCGTCATGGAACTCATGGGCACCAGATTCATGCCCGTGCCCAGCAGGGCCGCGAGCTGGCGCGCGAAATGGGTCTTGCCTATGCCGGGTGCGCCCAGCAGCAGCATGGGTGTGAGCTCCAGGCCGTCGCGGCTGTCCTGGCTCAGCGCCACATGGCGCTTCACGTCGTCGAGCACCTCGGTGAAATTGGGCAGGTCGTCATAGAGCGCGCTCATGTCGGGCACGCCTGCGGGCTTGACCTGGAAGCGCTCGGGGCCGCGCTCCAGCATGCGCTGGTAGGTGCCACGCAGACTCTCGTGTTCACGCTCCGGCAGCTTGGCCAGCTTGCGCTCCACCTCGTCGGGCTGAAAGACGCTGCGCATGCGCGCAATCGGCAGACGGAAGGACAGTTCTTGTGGCACCAGAGAATGCGACTCCATTGCTTACTCCATGCAGAGACTCACTCGCATGAAAATATTCAAGCACAAGGCGTGCCTGTGCTCAAGACATGGAAGCCGCAAACAAGGGCCGGTCTGTGGTCTTTTTTGCACAATCGCCCAGGCATGAAAAAGCCACCGGCAGCCCGAGGCTGGCGGTGGCGGCGCGCGGAAGGCGGGTGATCAGGCCTTGCCCAGCACCTTCTGCAGCTCGCCGTTTTCGTACATCTCCATCATGATGTCCGAGCCGCCGATGAACTCGCCCTTGACGTAGAGCTGGGGGATGGTCGGCCAGTTGCTGAACTCCTTGATGCCCTGGCGGATTTCGTCGTCCTCCAGCACATTGACCGTGGCCACGGTCTTGGGATCCACGCCGCTGGCTTTCAGGATCTGGATTGCACGGCCGGAGAAGCCGCACATGGGGAAGCTGGCGCTGCCCTTCATGAAGAGCAGGACCTCGTTGTTCTTGACGAGTTCGGCGATGCGTTGCTGGGTGTCGCTCATAATGGTTTCCTCTGGGAGAATGCCCCGATTATTTCACTTCTGCCGGGCCGCTGCACGGCCCGTGTCCAAACCATGAAAATCACCAAAGACACCGCCGTCACCCTGCGCTACCGTATTACCGACTTGGCCACGGGCAAGCTGCTCGAAGACGGCAAGGAGCCCAGCGCCTATCTGCACGGCGGCTACGGCAACACCTTCCCCAAGGTGGAGGAGGCACTGGAGGGCCAGGACCAGGGCTACCAGGTCACGCTGGAGCTGCAGCCGGCAGATGCCTTTGGCGAGCGCAATGAGAGTCTGGTGCAGGTCATTCCCAAGACCCAGTTCCCGCCGGGTGTCAAGGTCGGCGGCCAGCTCGAAGGCCGGGGCGAGGACGGGCAGGTGCATGTCTTCACCGTCAAGAAGATCAAGGGCCAGGAAGTCCATCTGGACGGCAACCACCCGCTGGCCGGTCAGGCCCTGCGCGTGGAGCTCACGGTGCTGGACGTGCGCGCGGCCAGCACCGAGGAAATCGCCCACGGCCATGTGCATGGCGCGCATGGCCACCACCACTGAGGCTGAAGGCCTGGCCTGCAGCAGTTTCCACTGCTGAGGCACGCCCGTCGCCATGGAAAGGGATGACATGAAGGCTCAAATTGCTACAGCCCTGCTGGTGTTCATTTTTCTGGCTTCCGGTGCGGCCAAGCTGGCCAGCCTGGAATATGAATTGGCGCCACAACTCACGCTCCAAGGCTCCGCGCGGTACACCGATCAGGACCGTTCCTTTAAGGGATGCACGCGGGACGGCGGGGCCGGTGACCTCGCCGCCGGCCTTTCATTCCTCTCTACCATCGTCTCCGGAACGCTCCAGTCGATCCCGGCGGGAAGCTGCGTCACGCTCAGTTCACAGACTGGAACAGCGCTGCCGATCGTGACTGGATCGCTGGATGAAAGCAATGTCGCCTGGCGCGGC
>CAMLNH010000089.1 GCA_946481355.1 uncultured Curvibacter sp. | reverse complement strand
GCTCGCCTTTCTTTTGGGTACTTTTCTTTGGCGAAGCAAAGAAAAGTACCTCGGCCGCCGGGCCGAGACCCGGCTTGCCACGCTATCCAGCGACTCTGATCAGAAGCTGAGCTGCAACCCGACCTTGAGACTCCGCCCCGGCAAAGGAACACCCCCAGGCCGCGTCTGCGTCAAGATCGAAGAAGACGAATAAGCCAGGGTGTTGGTCAGGTTGTCCACCCGCGCATACCAAAGCGCCGGCAAACCACTGACCTTGTCCCGCAGACTCAAACCCGCATTCCACAGCGTGTAGCCCTCCGTCGTGCGCTGGCCATCCGGCACCCGGTCCTGGCCCGCATAACGGTCCACGCCCAGACGCGCGCTCCAGGCCGCGCGGCTCCACTGCAACGTGGCTCCCACGCGGTGCGGGGCGATGCGCGGCAGGGGCTGTCCGGTGCTGGTGTTCTCGGCCCGCACGGTGTCGGCGCGCAGGCCCAGGTCCAGCTTGTGCAGGGTGTCGAGCAGGCGCACGTTGCCACTGGTTTCCAGGCCGGTGAAGCGGGCCTGCACCTGGGTGTAGGTGTACTGCGGCGGCGAGGCGGCCAGATCCGTGCCCTCGAGCGAGATGTAGTTACTGAAGCGGTGCTGGAACAGCTGCACCTGGGCCTTGTGCGCGCCGCGCTTCCAGGCCGCGCCGATGTCGACGTTGGCCGAGCGTTCCTTGGCCAGATCGGGGTTGCCGATCTCCTCGGAATTGGTCGCCACGTGCTCGCCGTTGGCGTAGAGCTCGTAGTGGCGCGGCGCACGCTCGTTGAGCGAGACGTTGGACGTCAGCTGCCACTCGGGTGCCACTTTCCACAACGCGCCCAGGGCGTAGCTGGCCGGGTTGAAGCTGCGCGAACCTGGCGTGAAGGCCGCGTTGCCATCGATGCCCAGGGACTCCACGCGCACCGACTCCACACGTGCTCCGGCGCTGAGCTTGCCCCAGGACGTGCCCAGTTCCTCGTGCACGAAGGCTGCGCTGCTGCGGGTGCGGCTGTTGGGGGCATAGGCTTCGTCGCCGTTGGCCGAGAAGTCGCTGCTGTCGAACTGCAGGCCGATCACGCCGTCGAGCTGGCCGATGCGCGCATGGCGGGCTTCCAGGCGCAGGTCCTGGCCCTTGGTCTTGAAGCGCGTGCCGACCTCGCTGCCTTCGAACTCGGTGTGGGCGTAGTCGGTCAGGCTGTACTGGGCCTTGACGCTCTGGAAGAACGGGCCCAGCTCGCGCAGCTCGCCTTCGAGCGCGTAGCGGTTGGAGCGCATGCGGATCGTGACTTCGTCCTCGGCCACGGCGCCGTAGTTCTTGTCATAAATGGCAGCCGAGGCACCGAGGTAACCGCGGTCGAAGAACAGCGTGCCGCCCACTGCGCCGCCATGAGTCTCGCTCGCCGAATTGCAGATGCGGCGGTCCGTCGTGGTGACGCCGTTCTTGGTGCAGTCCAGGCTGACCGGCACCGCGACGTCTTCGGTCTTGCGCGACATGGCGTCCACATGCAGGGTGTAGCGGTTGGTGCCGGCGTCGAGCACCACGGCACCGCCCTGCTCCTTGTTGCCGGTGGCAAAGCCGGCGTCGAGCCGGCCGGCCACGCCACCCTTCTCGCCGAACAGCGGCTCGCGGTGGATGCGGCCGTCGATCACGTTGACCACGCCGCCCACAGCGCTGCCGCCGTACTGCAGCACGCCCGGGCCGCGCAGCACCTCGACGCGCTCGATCAGCAGGGGGTCGAGCGCCACAGCATGGTCGTAGCTCAGGGACGACAGGTCCAGGCTGGCGCTGCCGTTGTTGAGGATGGTGATACGGTCACCGTCCTGGCCACGGATCACGGGACGGCTGGCGTTGGGGCCGAAATAGGTGCTGCTCACGCCGGGCATGCCGTTGAGCGTCTCGCCCAGCGTGGTCTGGCCGCGCTGCAGCAGTTCGTAGTTGTTGAGTTGATCGACGGGTGCGATCAGCTCGGTAGAGCCCAGCGGGTTGCCGGTGACGACCACGGTGTCGAGCGTGGCGTTCTCATGGGCCCAGCTGCTGCAGGCCAGCAGGCTGAGGCTGGCGATGGCGCTGAGGCGGAAGGATCTGGAGAGATGGGAAGTTTTGCGCATGGGGTTCTCGTTGAATCAAAAGGCGACACACCGCGGCGCATGGGCGTCGCGGTGAAACACGTGAGAGGAGATTCAGCGAGAAGCCGGCGGCGCGCGCGCGGTAAAAGCCGCGCAGGGGCGCGGCTGCAGGGCCCGCAGCACGACCCAGGCCGGCAGCAACGGCAGGGCCGTGGGAAGGTCGACGGCTGGCACAGCCACCGGGCCGCCCTGGCCCAGCTGGTCGTAGAGACGGCACTCGCTGTCGCCGGAAGCATGCGCTAGCAACTCCGCCAGCAGGCCGTGCTCGGCGTGCGCATGGTCGTGGTCCTGCGCAGCAACCACAGCCGGGGCCTGCACACCATGCACGTGCAGCACCCCGTGCGCCAGTCCCAGCAGCTGGGCCCAGAGCAGGGCCAGCACGAGCAGCGCCGTGCCCGGCAGTTGCCGGAACGGGTGCAAGGTCTTGGTCTGGGGGCGCAACATGGTCAGGAACGAAGACGAGGGACGGATTATTTCACGGGCACGGCGTCGGTGATGCGGTAGTACAGACCATAGGGATCGTCGCGCAGCACCGACAGGCGGCCTTGCACCACCACGGGCTCCATGCCGTAGCGGATGGGCGTCTTGCTGCGCACCTCGACCATGCTCTCGGGTCCACCGGGCAGGCAGAAGGAGCAGGTCAGCGGTACCGAGCTCAGCAGGAAGTGCGTCTGCTTCTCGCCCGGCTCCAGCGGCATCATGAAACCCTGCACGCGCTGCGGCTTGCCGTCCAGCGCCTGGATCTCGGGCGGGAAGACGGGCAGCACGCGGTTCTTCTCAATGCGCGTCTTCACATTGGTGAGAAAAGACCAGGGCAGCACATCGCCACGCTCCTTGAGTTGCGGGAAGGGGCTGCCCGCACCGTGCACACCTGCGCCACTGCCCGGGGGGCCGCTGGGCACGCCACCGACGATGGGCGGGCTCAGCTGGGCCTGGGTGGAAAACGCCAGAGCCAGCAGCAGGGAGGACAGCGCGGCCTTAGTGGACATGGCGCATCCCGCAGTACTTGCCCAGGGCCAGACCCTTGCAGGCGGCCTGCAGCTCCTTCTGGCAGACGTCGTGCTTCTTGCCGGATTCGAGGCAGCGCGCGGCGGCCTCGTGGGCCGCGGCCATGGCACGGTGGCGCTGGATGTCCTCGGCCACGGCCTTGGCGTCGTTCTCGTGGGCCTGCACGGCCAGCAGCGGCAGGGCCAGCACCAGCAGGCTCAACAGCTTCTTCATGTTCGGGATCCTTTCATCGTTCATTGAGCAGCGCTGCCGCGCCACTGCGGTAGGCCGCCAGCACCGGCAGGGCCGAGGCAAGCGCGGCCACGGTCAGAGCCAGGGCCGGCACCCAGAGTTCCTCGGCCAGCCAGAGCGCCCCGCGCAGCGGCACGGATTGATCGTTCTCCAGCATCCAGCCTAGCAGGGCTGTCAAGCCATGGCCGGCGGCCAGGCCCAGCACGGTGGCCAGGGCGGCCAGCCACAGGGCCTCGGCCAGCAGCAGGCCGGCCACGCGGCGCGGCGGCGCGCCCAGCATGCGCAGCAGGGCCAGATCGGCGCGGCGTTCGCGCACCGCGCTCCAGAGCGCGATGAACACGCTGAGCCCCGCGGTGAGCAGCAGCACGGCGGCAAAACCGCGCAGCACGTCGGTGCCCACACCCACCATGCGCAGCAGGCGCGTGATCTCCAGCGCGGGCGCGGCGGCCTGCATGGACGTGGCGCTGTTCACATAGCGCGGGAAGGTCACAGCTGCCAGCGGGCTGCGGTAGCGCACCAGCGCCAGGGTGATCTCGCGATCGGCCTCCAGCGCCCGGCGTTCAGCCTCGTCTTCGGGCTCGCCCTCGTGCACGCGCCAGACCGACTCGCTGGAGGTCAGCACCAGACGGTCGAGCACGCAGCCACAAGGGGCCAGCACGCCGCTCACGCGGTAAGGTTCATCGCCGTGCTCCTCGCCACCCGCACCCAGGCCATGGGCGCCGGCAAACTGGCCGCCCACCGCCAGGCCGGTGCTGCGCGCGACCTGGGCCCCGAGCACGGCCTCCATGGGCGTCTGCCACCAGGCCCCCTGCGCGAGTTCGGCGCCGTAGTGCGCCGGATAGTCGCGCGTGGTGCCGACGATGCGAAAGCCCCGGTAGCTGTCGCCCAGGCTCAGCGGGATGAGCTGGGCCACACGCGCGTCCTGCGCCAGGGCCTGCGCCTCGGCCAGCGGGATGTTGCCCGTGGGCACGTCCAGATGGAAGACGCCCGAGAGGATGAGCTGCAGCGGGCTGCCCTTGGCGCCGACCACGGCATCGATGCCCGCGAGGTCGCGCTCGAAGGCACGGTCAATCTGCACGCGCACCAGCAGCAGCAGGGTGATGGCGGCCAGACCCAGGCTGAGCAGCAACAGGTTGAGCACGGTGGCCAGGGGCCGTGCCCAGAGGTAGCGCCAGGCCAGGAACCCAGTGCTCATGCCACAGCCTCGCGCGCCGGATCGAGGTCCAGCACCTGGGCCTCCGGGAAGGCGGCGCGCACGCGCGCGTCGTGGGTGGCGATGACCAGCGTGGCACCGCAGCGCTGCGCGCTGGCCTGCAGCAGGGCCAGGGCATCGCGCGCGGCCTCGTCGTCGAGACTGGCCGTGGGTTCATCGGCCAGGATCACTTTCGGCTGCAGCAGCACGGCACGCGCCAGTGCCACGCGCTGCGCCTGCCCGCCCGAGAGCTGCGCGGGCCGGCGCGCTGCCAGCTCGGCCACACCCAGAGCCTGCAGGGCCGCGGTGATGGCCGCACGGTCCACGGGCAGGCCGGCGGCGTAATACACCAGCGCCAGATTGCCGGCCACGGTGAGGGCCGTGCTCAGGTGCAGCTTCTGCGGCAGGAAACCGACGTGACGTGCACGCCAGGCATCGGCCTGCGCGGGCCCGAGCGCACCCAGGCACTGGCCAGCCACGATGATCTCGCCGGCGGCCGGTGCCATCAGCGCGGCGGCCAGCGCGAGCCAGCTGGACTTGCCGCTGCCCGAGCGGCCGCGCAGCAGCAGGGTCTCACCCTGGCCCAGCGCGAGGTCCAGGAAGCTCAGGCGCGCACCACCCGGGTACTGGCAGGCCAGACCCCGCGTCGCGATCACGCCGCGGACTCCGGCTTGAGCAGTTCCGCGTACTGTTTCCTGAACTTGGCCACCTTGGGCCCGACCACAAAGGCGCAGTAGCCCTGGTTGGGGTGCTGCTCGTAATAGTCCTGGTGGTAGGCCTCGGCCGGCCAGTAGTTGGCCAGGGGCAGCACCTCGGTGACGATGGGCCCGTTGAAGATCGCCCCCTGCTCGAGTTCAGCGATCAGCAGGCGGGCCTCCTGCTCCTGTTCGGGCGTCGTGAAATACACCGCGCTGCGGTACTGGGTGCCGACGTCGTTGCCCTGGCGGTTGAGGGTGGTCGGGTCATGGGTGGCAAAGAAGATGCCCAGAAGCTGGCGCACGCTCACCTGCGCCGGGTCGTAGACCAGACGCACGACCTCGTTGTGGCCCGTGGTGCCGCTGCAGACCTGCTCGTAGCTCGGGCGCTCCACATGGCCGTTGCTGTAGCCGCTCTCGACGTCGAGCACGCCGCGCACACGGTCGAACACGGCTTCGGTGCACCAGAAGCAGCCGCCGCCGAGAACCAGGATGGGATGATCGTTGGACATAGGCTCACCCGGGGAAGTAGGGCCTGCATCTTAATCAGTGCGCCCTGCCCCGGCCTTTACTCCGGCTTTACCGGGAACTGGCAGCATGTCGGCTTGACGCCCATGCGAGGGCTGAATTACATTACTAACCCGTCAGTCATTAATATCGATCGCCATGATCGGCAAGATTTTTTCCAACAACTGCCCCTGTCCCAAGCGTGAGCGGCGCAAGGAAGCCCGTCCGGGCGAGCTGCTGGCCGCGGCACTGGAGCTGTTCGTCGAAAAAGGCTATGCCGCGACGCGCTCCGAAGAAGTGGCGCGCCGCGCCGGGGTCTCCAAGGGCACGCTCTTTCTCTACTTCGCCACCAAGGAAGAGCTGTTCAAGGCCGTGGTGCGCGAGAACATCGCGGGCCGCTTTGCCGAGTGGAACACCGAGTTCGAGACCTTCGAGGGCAGCACCCCCGAGATGCTGCGCTACGCCCTGATGATGTGGTGGGAGCGCATCGGCAAGACGCCGGCCGCGGGCATCACCAAGCTCATGATGAGCGAGGCGGTCAACTTCCCCGAGCTCGCGGCCTTCTACCAGCAGGAAGTCATTGAGCCCGGGCACGAACTGATCCGCCGCATCCTGCAACGCGGCGTGGACCGCGGCGAGTTCCGTCCCATGGACATGGAGCACGCCATCTTTGCCGTGCTCGCGCCCATGATCTTCCTCATGTCCTGGAAGCATTCCTTCGGAGCCTGCGTGAGCAGCTCCAGCCTGCTGGATCCCGAGCGCTATCTGGAACAGCAGTCACAGATCCTGCTGCACGGCCTGTGCACCCCGGACACGGCCCGCAAGGCCACGTCGCAAGGAAAGACATAAATCCATGAAACGCTGGATCACCTGGGGCCTGGGTGCCCTGATCGTCGTGCTGCTGGCAGCGGGTGTGCTGCGCGCCATGGGGGCGCGCAAGGCGCAGCAGGCGGCGCTGGCCCAGCAGACGGCGCGCAGCGCGCAAACCGTGGTCGAACTCGCGCCCGCCGATGTGCTGCTGCTGCAGCCGCAGGAACTGCTGCGCGGCCTGCCCGTCTCGGGCACGCTCAAGGCCGCCAACTCGGCCTTTGTGAAGGCCCGCGTGCCGGGTGAGCTGCAAGGCCTGGCCGTGCGCGAAGGCGACGCGGTGCAGGCCGGCCAGGTGATCGCGCGCATCGACCCGGCCGAGTACGAGGCGCGCCTGCGCCAGGCCCAGCTGCAGGCCGACGCGGCCAAGGCGCAGATCGACATCGCCCAGCGCCAGTACGACAACAACAAGGCGCTGGTGGATCAGGGCTTCATCTCCAAGACCGCGCTCGACACCTCGCTGGCCAACCTCAACGGGGCACGGGCCAGCTACGAAGCCGCCGTGGCCGCTGCCGACGTGGCGCGCAAGAGCGCGGGCGACACCGTGCTGCGCGCGCCCATGGCGGGCTACGTCTCGCAACGCCTGGCGCAGCCGGGCGAGCGCGTGGCGATCGATACACGCATCGTCGAGATCGTGGACCTGAGCCGCATGGAGATCGAAGCCGCGCTCAGCGCCGCCGACTCGGTGGGTGTGCGGGTGGGCCAGCGTGCCGAACTCAAGGTCGAAGGCCACGCCCAGCCCGTGCCTGCGCGCGTGGCGCGCATCAACCCCAGCACCCAGGCCGGCAGCCGCAGCGTGCTGGTCTATCTGCAGCTGCAAAGCGTGCCGGGTCTGCGCCAGGGCCTGTTCGTGCAGGGTACGCTGGGCACCGAAAAGCTCAAGACCCTGGCCGTGCCGCTGGAGGCCGTGCGCACCGACAAGCCGCAGCCCTACCTTCAACTGGTCGACGGCGACCAGGTCCGCCATGTCAGCGTGAGTCTGGGTCTGCGCGGCCGCGTGGCCGACCAGGACCTGGTGGCTGTCAGCGGCCTGCCCGAAGGCAGCCGCGTGCTGGCCGGCAGCGTGGGCCCGCTGCGCGAGGGTACGCAGGTGAAACTGGGCACGCAGCCCTGAGCCCCGCAGCCGCCCCCGCAACCCTCACCACGACACGCACCAACGCCCCATGTGGTTCACCCGCGTCAGCCTCCAGAACCCGGTCTTCGCCACCATGGTCATGCTGGCCTTCGTGGTGCTGGGACTCTTCTCCTACCAACGCCTGCAGGTGGACCAGTTCCCCAACGTGGACTTCCCGGTGGTGGTGGTCAGCACCAGCTACCCCGGCGCCTCGCCCGAGATCGTCGAGAGCGAGGTCACCAAGAAGATCGAGGAAGGTGTCAACTCGATCGCCGGCATCAACGCCCTGACCTCGCGCAGCTATGAGAACCAGTCGCTGGTGATCATCGAGTTCCAGCTGCACATCGACGGCCGCAAGGCCGCCGAGGACGTGCGCGAGAAGGTGGCCTCGATCCGCCCCAATCTGCGCGACGAGGTGGAGGAGCCGCGCGTGCTGCGCTTCGACCCGGCCAGCCGCGCCATCTGGTCGCTGGCCGTGCTGCCCGACACCTCGGCGGGCAAGGCGCCGAGCGCGGTGGAGCTCACGAGCTGGGCCGACCAGGTGCTCAAGAAGCGGCTGGAGAACGTGCGCGGCGTGGGCGCCGTGAACCTGGTGGGCGCGACCAAGCGCGAGATCAACATCTACCTGCGCCCCGAGGCGCTGGAAGCCTACGGCATCACGCCCGAGCAGGTGGCCAATGCCGTGCGCACCGAGAACCAGGACCTGCCGCTGGGCGCCGTGCGATCGAGCAGCCAGGAGCTCGCGGTGCAGATCGATGCGCGCATGCAGCGTCCCGAAGACTTCAACCGCATCATCGTGGCGCGCAAGGGCAGCACGCCGATCCGCCTGGCCCAGGTGGCCACGGTGCAGGACGGCCCGCAGGAGATCGAGACCCTGGCGCTCTACAACGGCACGCGCACCCTGCTGCTGTCGGTGCAGAAGGCGCAGGACGAGAACACCATCGCCGTGATCGATGGCCTCACGCGCACCGTGGCCGAGATGCAGAGTCAGCTGCCGCCGGGCGTGCGGCTCGAAGCGATCCAGGACGGTTCACGACCGATCCGCGTGGCCGTGGACAACGTGCGCCGCACCCTGATCGAAGGCGCCATCCTCACGGTGCTCATCGTCTTCCTGTTCCTGAACTCCTGGCGCTCGACGGTCATCACGGGGCTGACGCTGCCGATCGCGCTGATCGGCACCTTCCTCTTCATGCACTGGTTCGGCTTCACGATCAACATGATCACGCTGATGGCGCTCTCGCTGTGCGTGGGCCTGCTGATCGACGACGCCATCGTGGTGCGCGAGAACATCGTGC
>CAMLNH010000088.1 GCA_946481355.1 uncultured Curvibacter sp. | reverse complement strand
GGCAGTCAGTGCGGCCCGGTGCGCGTTCGCCGATTGAAGCCAAGTCCCTGCCGGAAGATCCGCCGCGCAAGCTTTTCGTGATGGGTTTCCTCACCAACCTGCTGAACCCCAAGATCGCTGTTTTCTACCTGGCCATCTTCCCGCAGTTCATCTCGGCCGAACACGGTTCGGTGTTCACGCAGAGCTTCGTACTGGGCCTTGTGCAGATCGCCATCAGCTTCAGCGTCAACCTCTGCATCTTGCTCTCGGCGGGCAAGATAGCCGCGTGGTTTGCGAACAATCTACGCTGGCTGGCCCTGCAGCGTTACGTTATGGGCTTTGTGCTGGGCGCCCTCGCGCTGCGCCTGGCCATGGAACAGCGGCGCACCTGAGCGTCAGCGCCTACCTCACATGCTGGCTTCCCTCCTGCCCCTGGTCTATATCCAGATCACCCCCGAGCTGCTGACCGTCCGGAACGTGAAGACCGGCACCACCGTTGCCGAGATTCCGGAACTGGCCATCAGCACAGGGCCCAAGCCCCGCATCCTGGCCGTCGGTCCGCAGGCCCGGCTGGCGGCGGCCAGCGAACCAGCCACGGTGCTCAACCCCTTTGCGCATCCACGCACCCTGGTCTCGGACTTCACAGCGGCCCAGCAACTGCTCAAGTGCCAACTGCACCAGGTGCTCCAGTCTTCGATGTGGCGGCCCGCACCCTGTGTGGTCCTGCACCCCATGGGCCGGGATGAGGGCGGCTATACCCAGGTGGAGCGTCGTGCCTTCCGTGAAATGGCACTGGGTGCAGGCGCGAGCCAGGTGTTCCTTTGGATCGGCCGGCCGTTGACGGATGCGGAGCTGCTCTTGCGCCGCACGCCGGAAGGACCGGGGGAGTGGGAGTGAGGTTTCTGATGCCCGATCTGCAGGCTTTCGCTGCCTGCACAACACCGCAGGGTTCGCAGGATGCGGTACCAAGGCCGTGATCTTGCGGAGTTTTCCCCGTTTGGTACTGTCGATGTTATGCAGCATGGGGGCGTGCTAGCAAGACAAGTTTGCAGGGTTTGTCGGTTTTGTTGCGGCGTCTCCTGATGGTTGCCGGGCCTGAAGACTGCTATAAATCAGGCACTTAAACACAAGACGGGAGGAGACGTGATGGACTTGAACCTTGTTCATGTGGCAGCTTTGCTGCCCACATCACGTTAAATCACCTATGTCAAATTCATACGTTCCTGATCTTGACTTCAGCGATGAAGATGCGCGCAACGTGATTGGAAAGCGTGTTCTGGTTGGCGTCACGTATTGCACCATGGACAGTGAGATCGCCTCGCTGGAACAGTTCCACGGGGTAGTAGATCGCGTGAGCCGTAGCCAGGGGCTGGTATTGAGACTCCCTGCGGGTGACGAGAGGATTATTCCGCCAGACCTGTCGCGGCTTGAGCCCGCCGCGCCTGGGGAATACCGGCTCAAGACTACCGGCGAAATTGTTGTTGACCCTGACTTCACTGTGATGTGGACCGTTTATCCGAAGGGTTATCAAGGTAGTCCTGATGTTTAACTGGTCAGCCAAGACGGATGCCTGTGGTTCCGCTCGTTTTCAGTATTGATCAACTATGTCCGAACTCACAAATGGGAAGCACATGAAGAGCATGAAAATATTATTTGTGGCGATTGCAACTCTGATTGCAGGGTGCGCAACAGTCGAAAATGAAAACAAGGATCCTCGACGCGGAGTTCCGGAGGTGAGTTCAAGCTTTCGAAGCTGCTATGGGCTTGCAAAGCGACCGTGGCTCGTAGACGTTGTTGCAGGTGAATCGGCATCAAATGAGAAGTTGAATCGATTGATTTCCGATTTTGTTGGTGTCAAGGAACCTGACTACTCGATCGCGAAAAAATTCCTGTCCGCACGCCGATCCGGACAGTATGCAAGCTCAGAAGAAATGGCGGGAGACCTATTCTCTACATGTCAAGCCGACATGGTGTCTATGAGGATGGTGCGAGAAAAGACTGCCCGGTGCTTTTGGGAGCAGAAGATTCTTCTGCATGCAATGGACATGCGTTTTTATGGAAAGCTGAGCCAGGAGCAAACGGTTGAGCGTGTTACGGTGCAGGTAGGTGCTGCCGACGAAGTGCAAAAAGAAGCTATTCATCGCTTGGTAAGAGACACCTTCATCGTGCTCAAGCCGGGTGGAGAGAATGCATTTAGTGAGGCCCAATTTCAGCTCTGCATGACCGTTTACCGATGAGGCGCCTGACAATTTCGTCAAGCAGACTGCCTGACGGTTAAAGGTTAAGTCAAGCGTAAGTGACCATCAAAAGATACGTTATGTACATGATTCGAATCATTCGTTTGTTTGGATTGGTCCTCATATTGACACTCTCAGTTCAAGGATGTGTCTCAACACGTGACATACCTACAAGCGTCTATTCTCCACCGACGCCGGATAGTGCAGCAGTTGTCTATTTCTATCGGGATAGAACCATGCCCACAGGAGCAAATCTGGACGTGAAGATTGATGGTCAGAAAATTGCATTGCTGCCGCCCAATAGCTTTACCTGGGTGAAAGTGAGCGCGGGAAATCGCCTGGTATCAGTTGGCTACCCGTCTTTGCCAGATATGAGCGCAAAGTCTGAGGTCCAGCTGGAAGCAGGCAAGGAGTACATACTCAAGTATCTCAGTTCCTCGGGAGGGGGGACAGTACCAATCTTCGGTCCTAATGGCGCATTTGCTGGAACCATTCAGATGGGCCCTAAGCCTTGGACTCGTCTTCAGCAAGAGCCAATAGAGAATCTTGAAAAAGTTACCAGTAGCTATCGCTTCGTCGTTCCTCAAACTGAGTAATACAGGATTAGTCATCTGAGGTAATGCTGACGGACAATAACGTGAAGAGTCCAGGCTCTCACTCCAATGACAATGCGATCTCGTAATTCTCGTATGTCGCGGCGCGACTGGGTGTTTGTGCTGTGCTGTGCTGTACGGTGCTAGGCACGATCTTCTACAGCACCGTCATCGTGCCGCTCCTAAAACCATATGTGCCGGAGTCGGTGTTCGATTTTCTGAACATCTGGGTGACCATTGCCTGTATCCCTGTCCTGATCTGGCTGGGTCGCAAATACGTGATGGATCGAAAGGGCGACCTCAAGTGACGGTCAGAGCCAGTTGTCTTGCAAGACGAAGGGGGAGGTGATGAAGAAATTGCTGTTGTCGCTGATGATCCTGTTCGCCATGGGCGCGAGCCACGCCCAGAAGACACGGATTGACGAGGTTCCCATGTACGGCGGTATGGATCGGAGTGCTATTCCAGAGTTGAAGGCAGGTGACGAGAAGCTGATTGCCGACACGACCCGGCAATGGGGCAGCCGTGAAAAAGCATCTCTGGCTTTTACAGGTCAGGGTTTCCGTTTTTACGCACGGGATCAGCTGGACATGGCGATGCGCCGCTTCAATCAAGCTTGGCTGCTGGACCCAAGCAATCCGCATGCGTACTGGGGCTTCGGCGCTGTACTGCACGATCAGGACAGGATGTGCGATGCGATGGCGCACTACGAGAAGGCTCTGAGCTTCAATCACTACATTTCTGGCTTGTATCCGGATGCAGCGCGGGCCATCTCTTTGTGCGGTGTACAGAACAAAGTCTTGAGCGACGAGGAGCGGCAGAAGCTGTTCACCCGAGCCGATGCGCGGTACCGCGAAGCTGCGGAGAGGGATCAGAATAAAGGCTACGTCTACGTGTCTTGGGCGACGGTCCAATACTTGCGGGGCGACTATGCGCAGTCATGGAGCGCAGTCAAGAAAGCGCAGGAGAACGGTGCTCAGCTGCCCCCGCGATTCATGACGTTGCTCAAGAGTAAGATGGCCGAACCATGATCGCTTAGATCAACCACCCACCCCGAGGCATGAACGCCTAGGAATTCCTGGCTCCTGATCTTGCTGCGCCGCGCACCAAACAGTTCAGGGGACTGGGAGTGAGGTTTCCGTGTCCGGTCTGCAGGGTTTGTTGGTTTTCTTCATGGTTTTGGGGGCGAGCGGAATGCCTGAAACCCGATATATTTCAAGCACTTGAAACACAAAACGGGAGGGCATATGAGCTTTGTCAGCCAGACAGGTTTGACGTCTATATCACGTTGTGCCGCATGAATATTGCCCCCCGAATTCTCTGCTTCCTTGCGACGGCCATGCTGGTTTCAGTCGCTGCGGCTACTGAGCTTCCGGAAGGGAAGGAGAAGTGGTTAGTACTTGAACGTCAAGGAGAGAAGCTGCCCGAGATAGTCACAGTATTGGCAACCTTACCTGCGCCTGAGATACGGGCCAAGTTTCCGGTTCTTCTGCAAGTTTTATGGGGCTACACCCTGCTTGCGAATGGGATGCCCACGGAGGAAGATATCGCTCGTGGGCGAGACCTGTATGCCAACTTGGACCGCATTTTTGGACAGAACGGCATATATGCAATGAGCCGAACGGGGGCCGACGGCCGCAGGATGTACTACTACGTTACGAGCCCAGGGTCTCATGCGGAAGCACTGCGCCAATACTTTGACTCATTGCCGCCAATCACAGTCAAGGTGACGAAACACAACGACCCTGAGTGGAATTCCATTCGCGAGGTACTCAATGGGGTCAACTAGCACTCGGCACAACATGTCGTTCAACACGGACGCCTTGCTGCGTCCCGCCGCTTCGCGGCTCGGTGCCGCAAGGCGCCGGTCACCTTCACGCTAACCCTTCGCCCCACCCCAGGGCATGGCACGAAACCTGCACTTTCCCGGGGCATGAACGCCCCGGAACCCCTGGCTCCTGAGATTGCTGCGCCGCCGCATGCGACGGCGCCGGTGCAGTCCATCGTCAAGGTCCGGCGCGACTACAACAGCTGGGTGGCGCGCGAGACCATGGAGGATTACGCGCTGCGCTACACGCCGCAGCGTTTCCGCAAGTGGAGCGAATGGCGGGTCGCCAACACGGCTTTTGGTGCGGCCTCCTTCCTGATCCTGGAGGCGGTGGGTGCCACGCTGCTGGTGCAGTACGGCTGGGCCAATGCCTTCTGGGCCATCCTGGCCACGGGGCTCATCATCTTCCTCGCGGGTTGGCCCATCAGCGTGTATGCAGCCCGCTACGGGGTGGACATGGACCTGCTCACACGCGGCGCGGGCTTCGGCTACATCGGCTCCACCATCACCTCGCTGATCTACGCCAGCTTCACCTTCATCTTCTTCGCGCTGGAGGCCGCCGTCATGGCCTATGCGCTGGAGCTGGCCCTGGGCATTCCGCCGAGCTGGGGCTACCTGATCTGCGCGCTGGTGGTCATCCCCCTGGTCACGCACGGGGTCTCGGCCATCAGCCGGCTGCAGGTCTGGACACAGCCGCTCTGGCTGCTCATGCTGGTCGTGCCCTTTGCCACGGTGCTGGCCCTGGACCCGGACGCGTTTTCGGGCGTGGTGCACTACAAAGGGGAAAAAGGCGCGTCGTCCGACTTCGCCTTGCCCCTCTTTGGTGCCGCCTTGACGGTGGGCATTGCCCTGATCACCCAGATGGGCGAGCAGGCCGACTACCTGCGTTTCATGCCGGCCCGCACCGAGGCCAATCGGAAGCGCTGGTGGTTCGGTGTCATGGCCGGCGGGCCGGGCTGGGTGATCCTGGGTGTGGTCAAGATGCTGGGCGGGGCCCTGCTGGCCTACTTGGCCATCACACACGCCGTGCCGGTGGAGCGCGCGGTGGATCCGAACCAGATGTACCTGGCCGCCTACGAATACGTCTTCCCGCACTACGGCTGGGCCGTGGCGGCCACGGCCCTGTTTGTGGTGATCTCGCAGCTCAAGATCAACGTCACCAACGCCTATGCGGGGTCGCTGGCCTGGAGCAACTTCTTCTCGCGCCTCACGCACAGCCACCCGGGGCGGGTGGTCTGGGTGGTGTTCAACACGCTGATCGCCTTCATGCTGATGGAGATGAACGTCTTCCAGGCCCTGGGCGACGTGCTGGGCCTGTACAGCAACATCGCCATTGCCTGGATGATGGCCGTGGTGGCGGACCTGGTGATCAACAAGCCCCTGGGCCTGTCGCCCAAGGGCATCGAGTTCAAGCGCGCGCACCTCTACGACATCAACCCCGTGGGCGTGGGCGCCATGGTGCTGGCCTCCATCCTCTCGGTCACGGCGCACCTGGGTCTCTTTGGTCCGCTGGCCCAGGCCTTCTCGGCCGTGATTGCGCTGGGCACGGCCTTTGTCGCCGCGCCGCTGATCGCCTGGGCCACACGCGGGCGCTATTACATCGCCCGCCAGAGCGACATGGCGGCCGAGCCCCAGGCCAACGCCGGCCCTTACGCCCGTTACGGCGTGCGCCGCTGCGTGATCTGCGAGGGCGAATACGAAGGCCCGGACATGGCCCATTGCCCCGCCTACCAGGGGCCCATCTGCTCGCTCTGCTGCACGCTGGACGCGCGCTGCGGCGACCTGTGCAAACCCCAGGCCAGTCTTTCGGCGCAGTGGATCGGCATGCTGCAGCGCCTGCTGCCGCGCAGCCTCTGGCCCTATCTGGACTCGGGGCTTGCGCATTTCCTGCTGCTCATGCTGGTCACCGTGCCGTTGCTGGCCGGTGTGTTTGGCCTGTTCTACCAGCAGGAGTTGCAGGCTTTGATGCAGGTCTATGCCGACAGCGAGCTGCCGGCCTTTGTGCAGGCTGCGCTGCGTGGTGGTTTTCTCAAGACCTATCTGGCCCTGCTGCTCATCGCGGGCATGGCGGCCTGGTGGGTGGTGCTGGCGCACAAGAGCCGGCAGGTGGCGCAGGAAGAATCGAACCGCCAGACCGCGCTGCTGATGCGCGAGATCGAGCTGCACCAGCAGACCGACGCCGCGCTGCAGCAGGCGCGCCGCACGGCCGAGCAGGCGCAGCACCAAGCCGAACAGGCCAATCAGGCCAAGAGCCGTTACATCAGCGCCATCAGCCACGAGCTGCGCACACCGCTCAACAGCATCCTGGGTTACGCCCAGCTCATGGGCGAAGATCCGCAGGTGCCCGCGCACCGCAAGCACGCGGTGCAGGTCATCCGCCGTGGCGGCGAGCACCTGCTCTCCTTGATCGAAGGCACGCTGGACCTGGCGCGCATCGAATCGGGCAAGCTCACGCTCGACGTCAAGCCCATGGCCTTCGCCGATGCGGTGCACGAGCTGGCCGCCATGTTCGAACTGCAGGCCGCAGCCAAGGGCCTGGCCTTCCGCTTCGCGCCGCTCTCGGCCCTGCCCGAACGTGTGCGCGCCGACGAAAAGCGCGTGCGCCAGATCCTCATCAACCTGCTGGGCAATGCCATCAAGTTCACGGCCCAGGGCGAGGTGACCTTGCAGGTACGTTACGCGCGCGAGATGGCGCACATCGACATCCGCGACACCGGCCCGGGCATGGCGCTGCAGGAGATGGAGCGTCTCTTCGAGCCTTTCGCGCGCACGGCCTCGGCCCAGGGCACGCCCGGCGCCGGCCTGGGCCTGACCATTGCCAAGATGCTCACCGACCTCATGGGCGGCGAACTCACGGTGCAGAGCACGCCGGGCCTGGGCTCGGTCTTCCACGTCAAGCTTTTCCTGCCCGAGGTGCATGCCGTCTTACCCTCGGCCCGGCCCGCCGTGCCCAAACCGCCGCGCCGCGGTTATGCTGGCGCGCGTCGCCACGTGCTGGTGGTGGACAACGAAGAGCCCGATCGCGAGATGCTCACCCAGCTGCTCGTGCCCCTGGGTTTCGTGCTGCGCACTGCGGCCAGCGGCCACGATGCGTTGGACCTGCTGGCCGCGGGCTACAAGCCCGACGCTGTCTTCATGGACCTGGCCATGCCCGGCATCGACGGCTGGGAGACCATACGCCGCCTGCGGCGTGTGCCCGGCCTGGCCGCGCTGCCCGTGGCCGTGGTCTCGGCCAATGCCTTCGACAAGGGGCTGGAGAACGACGTGGGCATCACCCCGGCCGACTTCATCACCAAACCCATACGCCACAGCGAGCTGCTGGACTGGCTGGAACAGCGCCTGCAGCTGCAGTGGACGGAACGCGTCGCACCCACCCCGGAGCCGGTGGCGCCGGCGCCCGTGCTGCCGCCCCCTGCCGAACGCCAAGCCGAGCTGCGCGAGCTGGCCAGCCTGGGCTATTACCGCGGCATCGTGCGCCTGCTCGACGAGATCGAGGCGCAGAACCCGGCTCACCACAGCTGGGTGGAGCAGGTGCGTACACTCACACGCGCCTACCGCTTCGACGCCATCCTGGCGCTGATCGAACCGAGTGCAGAGCAGACATGAACGACACCCTGGACCAGGCCCTCAACCGCGCGCAGAGCGACGTGGTGCTCATCGTCGACGATGTGCCCGACAACCTCTCGCTGCTGCACGACGCGCTGGACGAGTCGGGTTGCACCGTGCTGGTGGCGCTGGACGGCGCCTCGGCCCTGCAGCGCGCCGCCCAGGCCCGCCCTGACATCGTGCTGCTCGACGCCATGATGCCCGGCATGGATGGCTTCGAGGTGGCGCGGCGTCTGAAGGCCGACGCCGCCACCGCCCACATCCCCATCATCTTCATGACGGGCCTGACCGAGACCGAGCACCTGGTGGCCGCGCTGGAGGCGGGTGGCACCGACTACGTGACCAAGCCCATCCGGCCCAAGGAAGTGCTGGCGCGCATGCAAGTGCACCTGCAGGCTGCGCGCGAACGGCGCCAGGCCCGCAACGCGCTTGACGCCTTCGGCTACGCCAGCATCACCGTGCGCGCCAGCGACGGCCGTCTCATGTGGCAGACCCCGCTGGCGCGTGAGCTGCTGCAGCGCTATTACGGTTCCACCGGTCCCGTGCTGCCCGAGCCCGTGCTGGCCTGGCTGCACCGCAGCGTCGAGCATCTGGAGGCCGTGCGCGCCCGCAGCGAGACCCTGGCCGAACCCCCGCGCCTGTCGGTAGAGCAGGGCGCCAAGCGCCTAACTTTCCGCCTGCACCAGCGCAACGACGACGGCTTTGTGTCCGACACCGGCGGCGACTGGCTGCTCATCATGCAGGAGGCCTCCGACGAGTCCGTCATCGAAGCCATCTCCCTGAGCTTCCGCCTCACGGCCAAGGAAGCCGAGGTGCTCTACTGGGTCATCAAGGGCAAGATCAACCGCGACATCGGCGACA
>CAMLNH010000087.1 GCA_946481355.1 uncultured Curvibacter sp. | reverse complement strand
TCGAGATGGGCATCCTGGACCCGACCAAGGTGACCCGTACCGCGCTGCAGAACGCTGCTTCCGTGGCTTCGCTGATGCTGACCACCGAGTGCATGGTCTCCGAGGCGCCGAAGGAAGAGGCTGCTGCCGGCGGCGGCATGCCGGGCGGCATGGGTGGTATGGGCGGCATGAGCGACATGGGCATGTAAATGCTCCTTGCCTGACGATCCAAGGCGTCGTTGCGGCGGCTTGCCGTACACAAACGTACTGTCTGCACCGCCGCGCCTAGCCCTGAATCGCCATGCTGCGTCGGGTGGCACCTCGCTACTCGACCCACACAAAAAAACCCCGCAGTGTTTCCACTGCGGGGTTTTTCTTTGGAGGCTTGCGGATCAGGCGACCGGCTTGAAGTCGTAGCCCTGCCCCAGCTTCTCGATGCGGCCGAAGGCCGGGAAGGGGAAGTGGAAGCCGCCGGCCATGGCCTTGTCGTTGACCACGGCCTCGAACACGCGGCGGCGGGTCTGGCGGGCTTCTTCGGGATTCATGTCGAAGACGACGGCAAAGTCCGGATTGCGGGCGAACAGCGAGGGGATGTTGGTCAGGTCGGCCAGGTAGACGAATTTCTCGCCTCGGCTCTGGGCCGTGACGGTCACCATGCCCGGGGTGTGGCCGTAGGCGGCGGCCGTGGTGATGCCCGGGGTGATTTCCTGGCCGGCCTGGAACTGCACCAGCTGGTCGGGCCCCAGACCACCGAAGACGCGGCGCACGTTCTGAAAGGCGCCCTTGGCAGCAGCCGGAGCGGCTTCCATCTTGGCGTCATCCATCCAGAAGGCGTGTTCGACGGCGGGCACCATGATCCTGGCCTTGGGGAAGACCAGCTGGCCAGCTTTGGTCCGCAGCCCGTTGATGTGGTCGCCGTGGTGGTGGCTGATGACCACAGTGTCGATGTCCTCGACCTTGAAACCCGCGGCGTTCAGGTTGGCCACGAGCCGGCCGGTGGTCGGCGGGCCGTTGTCGGCAAAACCGGTATCGATCAGCACGCGACGGTTACCCGCCACGATGAGAAAAGCCGTGTAGGGCACATCGACATATTCCGTCGGCAGGTTCTGCGAACGCAGCAGTTCCTGCACCTGGTCCAGCGGCGCGTTGCGCACGAACTCCGCCTGCAGCGGGCGACGCACCACGCCGTCGTTGAGGGCGATGACTTCCATGTCTCCCAGCTTCTGCTTGCGGTAACCCACCTGCACCACGCTGGGCGCACCGAAATTGGGGGCGTTCTGTGCCACCAGGGGCATGAAGGAACCGGCCAGGTAAGCCGCCGTTGCGGCACCACCGCCGACGAGCAGGTCACGGCGTTTGATCATGGGGATCTCCTTGTTCAGGGTTGGGGATGAAACTTGCGCTCATTCGGGACAAGCCGCCCGAACTTGTGCACGATCATCCATCAAGTGTGAACAGTTGGCGCAAGGCCAGCGTTGAAGAACCCGGTGGGGACAGGGAAATATGGCAGTGTCCGGCCTGACGGCCGAACGGGTGGCCAGTTCAGCGGGTATCGCGCAGGCGCTGCAGCAGCCCCGCGGTGGAGGCATCCAGCCCCGCCACGTCTCCGCTACTCAGCCGAGGCTCGATGTTCTTGGCCAGCACCTTGCCCAGCTCCACGCCCCACTGGTCGAAGCTGTTGATGCCCCAGAGCGAGCCGGCCACAAACACCCGGTGCTCGTACAGCGCAATCAACGCGCCCAGGCTGGCCGGCGTCAACTCTTCCAGCAGCAAAAATGTGCTGGGCCGGTTGCCCGGCATGTGACGGTGGCCTGCGGCATCCTGCTGGCCCAGCATCAGGGCCTGGGCCTGGGCCAGGCCGTTGGCCAACAGCTTGTGGTGGTGCTCGGGCAGGCCGTGCCTCACCTTTTTCACGGCGATGAACTCCACCGGGATCACGTCGCTGCCCTGGTGCAGCATCTGGAAATAGGCATGCTGACCATTGGCGGCCGGCTCGCCCCAGATCACGGGAGAGGTCGCATAGGGCAGGGCCTGCCCTGATACGTCCACGCGCTTGCCATTGCTCTCCATCTCCAGCTGCTGCAGATAGGCCTGCATGCGACGCAGGCCGCTGTGGTAAGGCGCCACGCTGCGGCTGGTGTAGCCGTGGAAATTGCGGTACCAGAGATCCAGCAGGGCCAGCTGCACCGGCAGGTTCTGCGCCAGCGGCGCGGTGCGGAAGTGCTCGTCCATGGCGTGGGCACCGGCCAGCAGTTCACGGAAGCGCTGCGGACCGATGGCGATCGCAATCGGCAGCCCGATGGCCGACCACATGGAATAGCGCCCGCCCACCCAGTCCCAGAAACCAAAAGTGGTGCTGATGCCGAATTCGGCCGCCGCCTGCACATTGCTGGTCAGCGCGCAGAAGTGGCGCGCGATGTCGCGCCCACCCTGTGCCGTGAACCAGGCACGCGCCGAGCGCGCATTGGTCATGGTTTCCAGCGTGGTGAAAGATTTGGACGCCACGAGGAAGAGCGTGCTCTCGGGCCGCACCTGGCGCAGCACGGCGCTGAGTTCATGGCCATCCACACTGGAGACGAAGTGGTAGCGCTTGCCCTGGTCCACGAACTCGTCCAGTGCCAGCACGGCCATCTGCGGCCCGAGGTCCGAGCCGCCGATGCCGATGTTGACGATGTCGGTGATGGCCGCGTCCTCGCGCACGGCCTGGGCATAGGCCAGCATGGCATCAAGCACCTGGCGCACCTGCGTGAACTCGGCCTGCACTGCCGCCGGCAGATCCGCCCCGGGATGGCGCAGCAGCCAGTGCATAACCGCACGGCCTTCGGTGGGGTTGATGTGCTCGCCGCCAAACATGGCCTCGCGGTGCGTGGCGACATTGCACTGCTGCGCCAGGCTGGTCAGTGTCGCCTGCAGGGGGACATCGATCAGATTCTTGGACAGATCGGCGAAGACATGTGGCGCCTGCAGGCTCAGCGCCGCGTAGCGGCCCGGATCTTCCGCGAAGGCGGTGCGCAGATCGAAGTAACGCCCCCGACTCTCGAAGCATGCACGCAGCTGGCTCCAGGCGGGCGTGCTGTCGCAGCGTGATCTCATGCTCATCGTCAGGCGGCCTGGATCAGTTGCTCAAGTTTGACGGTGTCCGCGGCAAAGGCGCGTATGCCTTCGGCCAGCTTCTCGGTGGCCATGGCCTCCTCGTTGAGTGCGTAGCGAAAACCGGCCTCGTCATACTGCACGGGCGGCAAATCGAGCTGCCGTGCCGTCTGCGAGTCGAGCACGCGCGGCACGGGGTTCTGGGCCGCGGCCAGTTGGGCCAGCAGCTCGGGCGCAATGGTCAGCAGGTCACAGCCCGCCAGGGCCAGAATCTGCCCCGTGTTGCGAAAACTCGCCCCCATGACCTCGGTGGCGATGCCGTGGCGCTTGTAATGCTTGTAAATGGCATGCACCGACTTCACGCCCGGGTCGTTGACCCCTGAGTTGGCGGCCTCGTCCCAGGCCCCACCCGCGGCCTTCTTGTACCAGTCGTAGATGCGCCCGACGAAGGGCGAGATCAATTGCACCCTCGCCTGCCCGCAGGCCACGGCCTGGCAGAAGGAAAACAGCAGCGTGAGGTTGGTGTGAATACCACGGCGCTCCAGCTGGGCAGCGGCCTGGATGCCCTCCCAGGTGGAGGCAATCTTGATCAGCACACGGTCGATATGGACGCCCTGGGCCTGGTAGAGCTCGACGATGCGCTCGGCGCGCGCCACGGTGGCAGCCGTGTCGAAGCTCAGGCGGGCATCGACTTCGGTTGAGACGCGCCCCGGAATGATCGACAGGATTTCGCAGCCGAAGCGCACCAGCAGCCGGTCCACGATCTCGTCCAGCGGCTTGCCGCGATGCTGGTCCACCGCCTGCTGCAACAGCGGACGGTAGTCGGCTTTCTGTACCGCCTTGAGGATGAGCGAAGGATTGGTCGTCGCGTCCTGGGGGCGGAAGGCCGCGAGCTGGTGGAAATCTCCCGTATCGGCCACCACGGTAGTGTGCTGGCGCAGCGCGTCAAGCTGGTTCATGGGCTTCGATTATGGTTGAAATAAAATTACGTTTTCGTGTTCCGGCCCGTTACCAACCGGTCCGTGGAACCGGCACGCACCTGGAGTCCACATGCTCGATCGTATCCGCGCTTCCCTGCCCTCTCTGGCTCCGGCCGAACAACGCGTGGGGCAGCTCGTGCTCAACGATGCGCGCGCCTTCGCCAACCTGCCCGTGAGCGAGCTTGCGGCCCGTGCCCACGTGAGCAAACCCACGGTAGTGCGCTTCTGCCGCAGCATGGGCTACGACGGCCTGTCCGACTTCAAGCTCAAGCTGGCCGGCACCGTGAGCGAGGGCGTGCCCTTCATCCACCGCAGCGTGGACGTGGACGACAAGACCAGCGACGTGGTCGTCAAGGTCATCGACAACACCGTGGCGGCCTTCCTCAAGTACCGTAACGACGCCTCCACTGCCGCCATCGACAAGGCCGCCACCGTGCTGGCGGCCACCTACAAGACGGGCAAACGCATCGAGTTCATCGGTGCGGGCAATTCGGGCATCGTGGCGCTGGATGCCCAGCACAAGTTCTTCCGCCTGGGCGTGAACACCGTGGCCTACAGCGACGGCCACATGCAGGTCATGAGCGCCTCGCTCATGGGCCCCGGCGACTGCCTGGTGGTGATCTCCAACTCGGGCCGCACGCGCGACCTCATGGACGCCTGCGACATCGCGCGCAAGAACGGCGCCACCACCATCGTCATCACCACCAGCGGCTCGCCGCTGGCCCAGGCCGGCCACATCCACCTGTCGGCCGACCACCCCGAGGGCTACGACCGCTACAGCCCCATGGTCTCGCGCCTCATGCACCTGATGATCGTGGACATCCTGGCCACCTGCGTGGCCCTGCGCATCGGCGGCAACCGCCTGCAGCCCTTGCTCAAGGAGATGAAGAACAACCTGCGCAACAAGCGCTACGCCTGAGCGCTGGCGCGGGTCTCAGTCCCGGCGGACTAGGTCCGGGTTGTGCAACTGGACCGGCCCATGCCAGGAACGGAACTGCGAGCCCGTGTTGTCGCCGCCACTCATCAGGGCCACAGGCAGCGGGTGGCCGGGTTCCTCGCCGAAGACCTGCCGGAAATCCTCCCGGATGTCGCGTTCATAGTCCAACCAGCTCAGCCGCGCCGGACCGGACCGGACTCCATCACCAGCTTGCGGATACGGTCGGTCCGCGTATTCCAGGATGGCGCTGCCAGGCGGCAGGCAAAAGCGCCGCCGTGTACCGGGGCCTGCGCCACGCACAGCCCATGGCTGCACCCGACCAGCAACACAGCCCAGACCACCCAGGCACACATCCGCCTCAGCCATCGATACGTCCCACACCTCTACCCAAAGAAAAAACCCCGCTGTGTTGCCACAGCGGGGCTGATCGGTTCAAGAGAAACTGGCTTGCGCCAGCTTCAGCTTAGAACACGGTACGGACGCCGACAGCGGTGGAGTTCACCTTCTGCTCAAGTTGGGTGCCGCTGGCGTCCAACTTGTTGAAGGTACCGGTCTTGGCGAACAGGGCCGTCTTGGCGCTCAGAGCGTACTCGGCGCCCAGGACCACGTCGGTACCCTTGGAGTCAACAGCGTTAGCCGCATTTTCCAAGGTGTTGCGGCCAACCTGGGCACGCAGGGTCACCTTGCCCATCGGCACGATGGCGCCGATGTTCAGCTCGGAGGTCTCGTTGCCGGTCGTGCCGTTCACGGACACTTCGCTGGTGATGTAGCCAGCGCGCAGGTTCACCACGCCCAGGTTGTAACCGCCGACGATGGCCGTACCTTCGGTCTTGGTCACGTTGGCACCGTTCGTGGTCTTGTGCTCACCCACGCCACCGCCGATGTACAGCGGGCCGTTGTTGTAGGCCACGGTGATGTTGTTGCCTTGGGTCTTGACGTCGGTCTTCACACCAGCGGTGGTGGTCGAATCGTCATCATTGATCACCATGCCGCTGACCACGAAGCCGCTCAGGTTGGGCGAGGTGTAGACGATCTGGCTGGCAGTCGTCGAAGCACCGCCAGCAGCAGCGGTCTGCACCGTCGAGATGCGGCTCAGGCTGTTGATGTCGATGGAACCGATCAGCTTGAACAGGGGGGTGTAGTCACGGCCCAGGCCGATGGTACCGAAACCGCCAGCCAGGCTGACCATCGAGGTACGGTTGAAGCCAGGCTGGTTGGCCGTGCCGCCGCCAGAGCCGGAAGCGCCGGTGTTGCCGTTGGCCGTGTAGATGTCCTGCTCGAGCTTGAACATGGCCTTCAGGCCGCCACCCAGGTCTTCCGTACCCTGGATGCCCCACATGCTGGAAGCGGAGTTGTGCGACTCGACGCCGTTGGCGACGACTTCGCTCGTGCCAGTGGTGCTCTTGGTGTTGGCATAGCCCACGTCCAGACGGCCGTAGACGGAAACCTGGGCGAAAGCGCCGGTGGCAGCCAGGGCGGCCACAGCAATCAGGGTCTTTTTCATCTTGAAAGTTCTCCAAAGGTTTAACAAGGGGTCCCGAAGGGAGTTTTCGGTCCCCGGGCCAACCTCCTCTAGCAAGGAAGTTGGAGGCTATTGCACCAGAGCGCCCGGGCCCGGTCAAAGGAAAAACCCGGAGACAGGCCCATTCCAGCCGGCTTTCGTTGTCCACCTGCAACATTGCCTAAAGCTTGAGCAAGACCACCCAGAAAGACATGTCTGCCACATGAAAAAGATCCAATTAAAGCGCCGATAATGGTGCTGATGCAAACCCTGCTGACCGAGCTGGCCATCAGCATGTCGGAGTTCAAAAAAAACCCGGCCGCCGTCTTGCGCCGCGCCCAGGGCCGTCCTGTGGCCGTCCTGAACCACAACAAGGTAGACTTCTATCTGCTGTCGCCGGCCCTGCTGGAGCGCTTGCTGGCAAGCACCGACACGGCACCATCGACGCCTACTGGGCAAGCCAGCGGGCCGCAAGGCTGGCACGGTCCTCATCTCTTGAGGCAGGCCAAAGCGGCACCGGACTGAATTCGAGACAATGCGAGGCATGACCACCCCGACCGACGCCCTGTTCACCGCCGCCGACACCGCCCTGCGCACCCTGTTCGCCCCGCCCCGGGCCGCCGCCCCGACGCCTCAGGCGACCCGACCCGGCGCGGCCTTGAGCGAGGAAGAGAAGCGGCTCTCCGCCGCCCTGATGCGGGTGAACCATGTGGGCGAGGTCTGCGCCCAGGCGCTCTACACGGCACAGGCCCTGACCACGCCCAATCCCGCCCTGCGCGCCCATTTCATGCGCGCTTGCGCCGAGGAAACCGACCACCTGGCCTGGACGAAGCAGCGCCTGGATGAACTGGGCTCACGCACTTCGCTGCTCAATCCGCTCTGGTACGCGGGCGCCTTCGGCATCGGCCTGCTGGCCGGGCGCCTGGGCAATGCGGTCAGCCTGGGATTTGTGGTGGAAACCGAGCGTCAGGTGGAAGCCCACCTCATGAGCCATCTGGACCGGCTACCACCCGGCGACATGGCCTCGCGCGCGATCGTGGCCCAGATGGCTGCCGATGAAGTCAAACACGCAGTGGATGCGCAAAAAGCCGGCGCTGCGGAACTGCCGGGGCCGGTCAAGGAGCTGATGCGCGCGGCGGCGAAGGTCATGACGACCACGGCACATTACGTGTAAGCGCAGACTCCTTTCGCTCTGGGCTACCTGTCCTGAGCTCTGTCGAAAGGGTCGAGGGGCTTGCAGAGAAGGCTTCGACAGGCTCAGCCCGAACGGAAGGCTGGCGCGCTGCTCAAGCCTCGTTCAGCTCGAAGCTGGTCGTGATCTCGGCCGTCTTGCCCAGCATGATGCTGGCCGAGCAGTACTTGTCGTGGCTCATCTTGATGGCGCGTTCCACCGCAGTTGCCGGGATGCCCTTGCCCGTCACCGTGAAGTGCATGTGGATCTTGGTAAAAACCTTGGGATCTTCCGTGGCGCGCTCGCTCGTGAGCTTGACGCTGCAACCGCGCACGTCATGCCGGCCGCGCTTGAGGATCAGCACCACGTCGTAGGCTGTGCAGCCACCCGTGCCGGCGAGCACAGTCTCCATGGGGCGCGGGGCCAGATTCTGGCCGCCGTTCTCGGGCTTGGCGGCATCGGGCGCGCCGTCCATCATCAGCACGTGGCCGCTGCCGGTTTCGGCGATGAATCCCATGCCTGAGCGTGCGCCCGTGGCGCCGGTCCAGCTGACGGTGCAATCCATGTTCTGTTCCTTGTCAAAATGCGGTTTGCGCCAAATTATCCCCGCCCACCGGTTTCCCCATGAAAAACAAGCCTCTCCAGCCCGCCGACTACCTGCAGAAGATCCTGACCGCCCGCGTCTATGACGTGGCCGTGGAGTCCCCACTGGAGCCTGCCAGGGCCCTGAGCCGCCGCCTGCACAACAAGGTACTGCTCAAGCGCGAGGACCAGCAGGCCGTGTTCAGCTTCAAGCTGCGTGGTGCCTACAACAAGATGGCGCAGCTGACACACGAGCAACTGAAGAAGGGCGTGATCTGCGCCTCGGCTGGCAACCATGCCCAGGGTGTGGCCCTGGGCGCGCATCGCCTGGGCACACGCGCCGTGATCGTGATGCCCACGACCACACCGCAGCTCAAGATCGACGCCGTCAAGGCCCTGGGCGGCGAGGTGGTGCTGCACGGCGACAGCTATTCCGACGCCTACACCCATGCGCTGGCCCTGCAGAAGAAGCAGGGACTGACCTTCGTCCACCCCTTTGACGACCCGGACGTGATCGCGGGCCAGGGCACCATCGCCATGGAGATGCTGCGCCAGCACCAGGGCCCGCTGGATGCGGTCTTCGTGGCCATCGGCGGCGGCGGGCTGATCAGCGGCGTGGCGGCCTACATCAAGGCCGTGCGGCCGGAAATCAAGGTCATCGGTGTGCAGATGAACGACTCCAACGCCATGATCCAGTCGGTGCGGGCGGGCAAGCGCGTGCAGCTGCAGGACGTGGGCCTGTTCTCCGATGGCACGGCCGTGAAGCTGGTGGGCGAGGAAACCTTCCGCCTGACACGCAAGCTGGTGGACGACTACATCGAGGTCGACACCGACGCGGTGTGCGCAGCCATCAAGGACATCTTCGTGGACACGCGCGCCATCGTGGAGCCGGCCGGCGCCCTGGCCGTGGCCGCCATCAAGCAGTACGTGGCCACGCACAAGACCAAGGGCGAG
>CAMLNH010000086.1 GCA_946481355.1 uncultured Curvibacter sp. | reverse complement strand
GATGTCTCGTGGTTTCATGAAGGTGGCCTCCCCGGCGGACCGGTGCAGCGCCGCTTTCGGTGCGGGCTGCCGCGTGCGAGCCATAACTTGGTGGATGTCTTCATGATCAGAAATTCCCGATGAACCAGTCCTTGACGCGCCCCATCGCGGTCTTCATCGACCCGTGCTTGGCCGCCACCTTGTAACCGCGCAGGCGCGCCAGCCGCGCCTCTTCGAGCAGCCCCATGACGGTGGCGGCACGCGGCTGGCCCACCATCTCTGACAGACCGCCGCTGTACTTGGGCAGGCCGCGGCGCACGGGCTTGAGGAAGATGTCCTCGCCCAGCTCCACCATGCCCGGCATGATCGAACTGCCACCCGTGAGCACAATGCCCGAGGACAGCACCTCTTCGCAGCCCGAATCGCGCAGCACCTGCTGCACGAGGGAAAAGATCTCTTCGATGCGCGGCTCGATCACACCGGCCAGGGCCTGGCGGCTCAGCATGCGCGGGCCGCGGTCGCCCAGGCCGGGCACCTCGACCTGCACATCAGGATCGGCCAGCAGCTGCTTGGCATAGCCGCTCTCGACCTTGATGTCCTCGGCGTCCTTGGTCGGGGTGCGCAGGGCCATGGCGATGTCGCTGGTGATCAGGTCGCCCGCGATCGGGATCACCGAGGTGTAGCGGATGGCCCCGCCCGTGAACACCGCCACGTCGGTGGTGCCGGCGCCGATGTCCACGCAGGCCACGCCCAGTTCCTTTTCATCGTCGGTCAGCACCGAGAGGCTGGAGGCCAGCGGGTTGAGCATGAGCTGCTCGACCTCCAGGCCACAACGGCGTACACACTTGATGATGTTCTCGGCCGCGCTCTGCGCGCCGGTCACGATGTGCACCTTGGCTTCGAGGCGGATGCCGCTCATGCCGATGGGCTCGCGCACGTCCTGGCCGTCGATGATGAACTCCTGCGGCTCCACCAGCAGCAGGCGCTGGTCCGACGAGATGTTGATGGCCTTGGCGGTTTCCACCACGCGCGCCACGTCAGCGGCGTTCACCTCGCGGTCCTTCACGGCCACCATGCCGCTGGAATTGATGCCGCGGATGTGGCTGCCCGTGATACCGGTGTAGACCCGCGTGATCTTGCAGTCGGCCATGAGCTCGGCCTCTTTCAGGGCCTGCTGGATGCTGTGGACCGTGGCGTCGATGTTCACGACCACGCCGCGCTTGAGCCCGTTGCTGGGCGCCACGCCCAGACCGGCGAGCTTGAGCTCACCGCCGGGCAGGACCTCGGCCACCACCGCCATCACCTTGGCGGTGCCGATGTCGAGTCCGACAACCAGATCCTTGTACTCTTTTGCCATATTGAGAGTCCTGCTCTTTCTAGTTCTTCCTGTCCGCCGCCACCGTGCTCACGCCGCGCAGGCGCAGGGCATAGCCTTGCGGGTAGCGCAGGTCCGCGCCCTCCAGCGCATCGAGCTTGCGGCCGTGGTGCGCCGCCACCTGGGTCACCGTGCCGAGGAACTGGCGCGCGCGCGCCGTCACTTCATCCACCTCACCGCTGCCCAGCTCCAGGCGCGCCCCGCTGCCCAAAGTGAGCTGCCAGTTGCCGCGACCGCTGAGCACCAGACGCTCGATGGGCAGGTCCAGCGCCTCGAACAGCGGCTGCAGCGCACGGTGCATGGCCAGTACCTCGGCCGACAGTTCCACCGGGCCGGCCAGCTTGGGCAGCTCGTCCTGCTCCACCTCGCCGAGGTTGGCCTCGAAGACCTCGCCATAGCTGTTGACCAGGGTGGATTCGCCCTCCTCGCCCCAGTACGCCGCAGCCTGATGCTCCTGCAGGATCACGCGCAGGCGGTTCGGAAATTCGCGCTGCACCACCGCCCGCCGCACCCAGGGCAGGCCCTCGAAGGCCTGCCGCACCGCGTGCAGATCCACCGTGAGGAAGGTGCCCTTGAGCTGCGGTGCCACCTGGGCGCGCAGCGTGAGCGCGCTGGTGTGGCTGATGTCGCCGAGCACGGTGAGCCCGCGGATCGCGAAGACCGGGTGATGCGCCAGCCAGCGCCCGCCCGTGGCCAGCGCCAGCAACACGAATCCCAGCAGCAACAGCGTTGCCGTGAGGTTCATGAGTCTGACGTCCAGCGGGACGGGCAGCGGGTGGGTCATGCGCCGGCGCCTCCATGGTCCAGTGCAGCGGCCTGCAGCAGCTGCACGCACAATTCTTCGTAGCTGATGCCCGCGGCCTTGGCCGACATAGGCACCAGCGAGTGCCCGGTCATGCCCGGCGCCGTGTTGATCTCCAACAGCCAGGGCTTGCGGGTGCGCGCGTCGATCATCACGTCGGCGCGTGCCCAGCCGCGGCAGCCCAGCACCTGGTAGGCGCGCAGCACGATCTGCTGGATCTGCTCTTCTTCGCCCGTGGGCAGGCCGCAGGGCACGAGGTACTTCACGTCATCGGTGAAGTACTTGTTCTGGTAGTCGTAGTTGCCGTCGGGCGCGACGATGCGGATCACCGGCAGCGCACGGGCCTGCGGCCCGCTGCCCAGCACCGGCACGGTGACCTCCTCGCCGCTGACGAACTGCTCGCACAGCACCTGCTCGTCGACCTGGGCCGCTCTGGCGTAGGCGGTTTCGCATTCGTCGGCCGTCATCACCTTGGTCAGGCCGATGGACGAGCCCTCGCGCGCGGGCTTGATGATCATGGGCGCGCCCAGTGCGGAGAGGGCCGCCCGTGCGGCCTCGGCGCTGGCCACCTTGCGCCACTGCGGCGTGGGCAGGCCCTCGGCCAGCCAGATGCGCTTCGTCATGACCTTGTCGATGGCGATGGCCGAGGCCATGACGCCCGAGCCCGTGTAGGGAATGCCCAGCAATTCCAGCGCGCCCTGCACCGTGCCGTCTTCGCCGAAACGACCATGCAACGCGATAAAGCAGCGCGCAAAACCTTCGCGCTTGAGTTCCGACAGATCACGCTGCGCCGGGTCGAAGGCGTGCGCGTCCACGCCGCGCGCCTGCAGCGCCTGCAGCACACCCGTGCCCGACATGATGGAGATGTCGCGCTCGGCGGACGTTCCGCCCATGAGCACGGCAACCTTGCCTAGATTCACGCTGTCCTCTTTCATTTCTTCACGGAGCCTTGCAGCTCCACCACCTTGGCCGGCACCCCACCGATGGAGCCCGCCCCCATGCACATGACGACGTCGCCATCACGTGCGTTGTCCAGAATCGCCTGCGGCATGGCCGCGATGTCATCGACGAAGACCGGCTCGACCTTGCCGGCCACACGCAGCGCACGCGTGAGGCTGCGGCCGTCGGCCGCCACAATGGGCGCCTCGCCCGCGGCATAGACCTCGCTCAGCAACACAGCGTCGGCCTCGCCGATCACCTTCACGAAATCCTCGAAGCAGTCGCGCGTGCGCGTGTAGCGGTGCGGTTGGAAGGACAGCACAAGCCGTCGCTCCGGGAAGGCGCCGCGCGCCGCGGCCAGCGTGGCAGCCATCTCCACCGGGTGGTGGCCGTAGTCGTCGATGAGCGTGAAATGCCCGCCGTCCTTGGCCAGCACCTCGCCGTAACGCTGGAAGCGCCGGCCCACGCCCTTGAACTCGGCCAGGGCCTTGAGCAGGGCGGCATCCGGGACATCAAGCTCGGCCGCCACGGCAATCGCCGACAGCGCGTTGAGCACGTTGTGCCGGCCCGCGAGGTTGAGCACCACATCCAGGTCCGGCAGCACCACGCCGTTGCGCCGTTGTACGGTGAAATGCATCTGTCCCGCGACGGCACGCACGTGGATGGCGCGCACCTGGGCGCCCTCATCGAAGCCGTAGCTCGTGACAGGGCAGTTGACCTGGGGCACGATCTCGCGCACCGCGGCGTCGTCCGTGCAGAGGATGGCTGTGCCGTAGAAGGGCATGCGGTGCAGGAAGTCGACAAAGGCCTTCTTCAGATTGCCGAAGTCGTGCCCGTAGGTTTCCATGTGATCGGCATCGATATTGGTCACGATGGCCATCACGGGCATGAGGTTGAGGAAGGAAGCGTCGCTCTCGTCGGCCTCCACCACGATGTAGTCGCCGCTGCCCAGCCGCGCGTTGGCATTGGCGCTGTTGAGACGCCCGCCGATCACGAAGGTCGGGTCCAGGCCCGCCTCGGCCAGCACGCTGGCCACCAGGCTGGTGGTCGTGGTCTTGCCATGCGTGCCGGCGATGGCGATGCCCTGCTTGAGGCGCATGAGCTCGGCCAGCATCACGGCGCGCGGCACCACGGGAATCTTCTTCTCGCGCGCGGCCAGCACCTCGGGGTTGTCGGGCTTGACGGCGGTGGAGGTCACCACGGCGTCGGCACCGACGATGTGGTCGCCGGCATGGCCCACGCAGGTACGGATACCCAGGGCCGCCAGCCGTTTGAGCGTGACGCTGTCGCTCAGGTCCGAGCCCGAGATGGTGTAGCCCAGGTTGTGCAAGACCTCGGCGATACCGGACATGCCGGCGCCGCCCAGGCCCACGAAATGGATGTGTTTGATCGCGTGTTTCATCGTGCCAGCTCCTCGCAGGCAGCCACCACCTGTTCGGTGGCGTCGGTCTTGGCCATCTGATGCGCGGCCTCGGCCCAGCGCAGCAAGGTGGTGCGCTGAGCGACCTGCAGCATGTCGGCCAGTTTTTCGGGGTTCAGTTCGGGCTGCGGCAGCAGCAGACCCGCACCTTGGTCGACCAGGAAGCGGGCGTTGGTGGTCTGGTGGTCATCCACCGCGGCCGGGAAAGGCACGAAGACGGCGGCTGCGCCCACGGCGGCGATCTCGGTCACGGTGCTCGCACCGGCACGGCAGATGATGAGGTCGGCTTCAGCGAAAGCGCTTGCCGTGTCATCGATGAAGGGCGTGAGTTCGGCCTGCACGCCCGCGGCCGTGTAGTTGGCACGCAAGGCCTCGATCTGTGCCGCGCCGCTCTGGTGCAGCACCTGCGGGCGCTGCGCCGCCGGCAGCCGCGCCAGGGCCTGCGGTACCACCTCGTTGAGCGCCTTGGCGCCCAGGCTACCGCCCACGACCAGCAGGCGCAGTGGCCCGCTGCGGCCAGCGAAACGCTGGGCCGGGGTGGGCTGCTGGAGGAAGGCCGCACGCAAGGGATTGCCCACCCAGCGGGCCTGCTTCATCGCATCGGGAAAAGCGCTGAACACCCGGTCGGCCACGCCAGCCAGCACCTTGTTGGCCAGGCCGGCGACGGAATTCTGTTCGTGCAGCACCAGGGGCTTGCCCAGCAACACACCCATCATGCCGGCCGGGAAGGTGATGTAGCCCCCCAGTCCGATGATCACGTCGGGCTGCACGCGCCGGATCGCGACGATGCTCTGCCAGAAAGCTCTCAGCAGACGCAGCGGCAGCAGTGCCAGTGTGAGCGGCCCCTTGCCGCGCACGCCACCGAAGTCGATGCTTTCGAAGACAAAGCCGCGCGGCGGCACGAGCTGGCCTTCCATGTTCGCGGCATTGCCTAGCCAGTGCACGCGCCAGCCGCGCTCACGCAGGGCTTCGGCCACGGCCAGGCCCGGGAAGATGTGCCCACCGGTGCCACCCGCCATCACCAATGCACAGCGTTCGGTCATGACCGCCCTCCATGCATGAGTTGTCTGTTCTCGTAGTCAATTCTTAGCACGATGGCTATGGCAACCAGGTTCATCAGGATGGCCGACCCGCCATAACTCATGAAAGGCAAGGTCAGTCCCTTGGTCGGCAGCGCGCCGAGGTTCACGCCCATGTTGATGAAGGCCTGGAAGCCGATCCACACGCCCACACCCTGGGCCACGAGGCCGGCGAAGACGCGGTCCAGCGCGATGGCCTGGCGGCCGATGTGCATGACGCGGCGCGTGAGCCAGAAGAACATGGCGACGATGGCCAGCACGCCGATGAGGCCGAACTCCTCGCCGATCACGGCGAGCAGGAAGTCGGTGTGCGCCTCGGGCAGCCAGTGCAGCTTCTCCACGCTGCCGCCCAGGCCCACACCGAAGATCTGGCCGCGCCCGAAGGCGATCAGCGAATGCGAGAGCTGGTAGCCCTTGCCCAGTGCATGCTTCTCGCTCCAGGGGTCGAGGTAGGCAAAGATGCGCTCACGCCGCCATTCGCTGAGCGCGATCATGAGGATGAAGGCCACGAGCAGGATGGCAGCGATCAGGAAGAACATGCGCGCGTTCACGCCGCCCAGGAAGAGGATCCCCATGGCGATGACCGCGATCACCATGAAGGCCCCCATATCGGGCTCGGCCAGCAGCAGCACGCCGATCAGCGCCACGGCGGCGCCCATAGGGGCCACGGCGCGGAAGAAATGTTCCTTCACGTCCATCTTGCGCACCATGTAGTCGGCCGCGTAGAGCAACACGGCCAGTTTGGCCAGCTCCGAGGGCTGGAAGTTCATGACGCCCAGCGAGATCCAGCGCCGCGCACCGTTCACGCCCTTGCCGATGCCCGGGATCAGCACCGCCACCAGCAGCACCAGCGAAACCAACAATAGCCAGGGCGCCAGCTTCTCCCACTTGGCCATGGGGATCTGAAAAGCGATCAGTGCGGCCACAAAGGCCACGGCCAGCGACAGCAGATGGCGCGCGAGGAAATGCGTGTGCGCGTAGCGCGCGAACTTGGGGTTGTCGGGCAGGGCGATGGAGGCCGAATAGACCATGACCAGACCCCAGGCCAGCAAGGCCACAACGACCCAGATCAGGGCCAGGTCGAAGTCCGACAGGCGCACGGGCTGGCTGCCACTGCGGCCATAGCCGTGCGGACCCAGGCGCACAGGCAGGACATCCTTGGCCGGCGCACTGCCGAACCAGCCCCGCACACGCTGCGCCAGTGCACTCATGCCAGCCCCCCTTCGTCCGACAGGGCCTGCACGGCCTCAACGAAGACACGTGCCCGGTGCTCGTAGTTGTCGAACATGTCGAAGCTGGCGCAGGCCGGTGACAGCAGCACGGCGTCGCCGGGCTGGGCCTGGGCCTGGGCCAGATGCACGGCCTCGGGCAGGCTGACTGCATCGAACAGGGGCACGCCCGTGCCCTGCACGGCCGCACGGATGGCCGCCGCGTCGCGCCCGATCAGCACGGCTGCACGCGCATGGCGCTGCACCGGTGCGTAGAGCGGCGCGAAGTCCTGGCCCTTGCCCTCTCCGCCGAGAATGACCACCACGCGGCGCTCGGCCCCCAGGCCGTTGAGCGCGGCCACCGTGGCACCCACATTGGTGCCCTTGCTGTCGTCGAAGTACTCGACCTCGCGCACGATGGCCACGGGCTCGACGCGGTGCGGCTCGCCGCGGTATTCGCGCAGGCCGTAGAGCATGGGCGCCAGCGTGCAGCCAGCGGCCTGTGCCAGGGCCAGGGCAGCCAGGGCGTTGGTGGCGTTGTGGCGGCCGCGGATGCGCAGCGCGTCGGCCGGCATCAGGCGCTGGATGAAGAGTTCCTCTTCCTCGCCCTTCTTGCGCTTCTGCGTCTCGTCGGCCTCCTGTGCACGCACCAGCCAGGCCATGCCGTTGACGATCTCGATGCCGTAGTCGCCCGGGCGCTGCGGCATGTCGCTGCCGAAGGTCAGGTAGTCCCGGTACTTGGGCTTCTGCAGCTTGGCCCGCACAGGCTCGGGCAGCAGAGCCATGACGGCCGCGTCCTCGCGGTTGAGCACGATGAGCCCGCGGCTGCCGAAGATGCGCGCCTTGGCCGCACCATAGGTCGCCATGTCACCGTGCCAGTCCAGATGGTCCTGCGTGAGGTTGAGCACCACGGACGCGGTGGGCTCGAAGCCCTGCACGCCGTCGAGCTGAAAGCTCGACAGCTCCAGCACCCAGACCTCGGGCAGCGTGTCGGCTGCCAGGTGCTGGGTGAGCACGTCCAGCAGATTGGGGCCGATGTTGCCGGCCACGGCCACGCGCTTGCCGGCCTGCTCCACAAGCTGGCCGGTCAACGCCGTGGTCGTGGTCTTGCCATTGGTGCCGGTGACGGCCAGCACCTTGGGCGCATAGCCACGCTCGGCTTGCAGCTCGCGCAGGGCTGCGGCAAAGAGGTCGAGCTCGCCGCCCGTCCACAGGCCCATGGCCTGGGCCGCCTGCCAGACAGGGGCCACCGCCGCCGGCGTGAGGCCCGGGCTCTTGAAGACCGCGCGGATGTCCGTGCCCTCGACCAGGCTGGCATCGAAAGCGCCGGCGCGGAACTGCACCTGCGGCAGCTCGGCCTGCAGCGTCGCAAGCTGCGGCGGCGCCTCGCGCGTGTCGGCCACGGTCACGCGTGCCCCCTGGCGCGCACACCAGCGCACCATGGCCAGGCCCGAGGCACCCAGACCCAGCACCAGCACATGGCGATCCTGCAGCAGGGACACCGGCACCTGAGCTTCAGGCTCTGACTGCACCGGTGCCTGCTCTTCCTCGGGTGCGCTATCGATGGCAGGCTCGGGCGCCGCTTCGGCGCTCGCGCCGGCTTCCGGGCCGGCGTCGGCGAAGAGCTGGGCCACGAAGGCCTTGGCGTCTTGCGCAGCCGTCAGCGTTTCGGGCAGCGCCCGCTTGGCCGGCTTGCCCGACGACGGCGCGGCGGTCGCGGCTTCATCGACCGCGGGGGCCGGCGCCTCGGCGCCTACCTCGGGCGGCAGCGTCGGCACGTCGGCCTCGGCCGGCATCTCGTGGGACGGGACCACCGGCTCACCCATGGGCATAGACACCGAAGCCGCCTGATCCTCAGGCGGCTGCTGCGGGGGCAGAGGGGCGGGGCGTTCGTTCTCGTTCATCGCAATTTCAGGGTCGACAGACCGATCAGGCACAGCAGCATGGTGATGATCCAGAAGCGCACGACCACCTGGGTCTCCTTCCAGCCGCTCTTTTCGAAGTGGTGATGCAGCGGCGCCATCTTGAAAAGGCGCCGGCCCTCGCCGTATTTCTTCTTCGTGTACTTGAACCAGCTCACCTGCAGCATCACGCTCAGGGCCTCGGCCACGAAGATGCCGCCCATGATGGCCAGCACGATTTCCTGCCGCACGATGACGGCGATGGTGCCCAGGGCGCCGCCCAGGGCCAGCGCGCCGACATCGCCCATGAAGACCTGGGCCGGGTGCGCGTTGAACCACAAGAAAGCCAGGCCCGCGCCCGCCATGGCGGCGCAGAAGATCAGCAGCTCGCCCGACCCCGGGATGTGCGGGAAGAACAGGTACTTGGAATACACCGCGCTGCCGGTGACGTAGGCGAACACGCCCAGGGCCGAGCCCACCATCACCACCGGCATGATGGCCAGGCCGTCCAGGCCGTCGGTCAGGTTCACGGCATTGCTGGAGCCCACGATGACGAGGTAGGTCA
>CAMLNH010000085.1 GCA_946481355.1 uncultured Curvibacter sp. | reverse complement strand
TTGCCCTTGCGCTGTTCGCGCCCTTCGATCTCGATCTCGTAGTCGAGGAGCTTCTGTCCGTCGACGATGGCCAGGCGGCGTTCTTCGGCCTGCGTGGCGTTGATCAGCATCCGTTTCATGGGATGGTTTCCTTTACATCAGTACACATGCCCTGTGCGGGCGCACGATGCCGGAACTGACGCTTCGAAACGGATGGAATTGCCGGAGAACCGCGGGCTCAGCTTGTGAGCCGCGGTGTAGGCGCGTGGATGAGGGCGAGGAGAGGTGTCTGTGGGGCCGCCACCAACTTGGCGGCCTGGGCTGCCCGCAGTGCGGGCGCTGACGGCTGGTCGGTGCCAGGCAGCAGCACGCGTGCACGCTGCAGGCACATGAGGATCAGACTCATCAACACAAACATTTCGCTTTGATCCGGTTGCCAGCTTATGGCTGGCAACACTGGGTATTCCGTTCAGTGTTTCTAGGCGTCGGTTGCGCCTTCCACTGGGCAGGCCACGGCAAGCAGCTGGCTTGCGGTTTGCGTACCCGGTGGTCGGTGACATCGACCTTCCAGCGCGGCGAGGCGGTCATCTAGACTAAACTCCAGATAAATCAACCACTTACAGCTCGTCGCTAGTGAAACACATTATAGGGGGCAAAACGCCTGCCGCAGGTCCCCGTGTAGAAATCGTGACAGTCGACGAGGAGTCGGCTGGCCAGCGCCTGGACAATTTCCTGCTGCGCCAGCTCAAGGGCGTCCCCAAGACCCATGTCTACCGCATCATCCGCAGTGGCGAAGTGAGGGTTAACAAAGGCCGGGCCTCAGCCGATACGCGGGTCGAGTCGGGCGACCGGGTGCGGGTGCCCCCCGTGCGCCTGTCCGAGCGGGCGGTTGAAAAGGCCGAGGCCATGGCGTCACCCCATGCCCCGGCGCGCGAATTTCCAGTGCTGTTCGAGGACGAGGCCGTGCTGGCCGTAGACAAACCGGCGGGCACGGCCGTGCATGGCGGCTCAGGGGTGAGCTTCGGGGTCATCGAGCAGTTGCGCATGGCGCGACCGCAGGCCAAGTTCATCGAGCTCGTGCATCGGCTGGACCGCGAGACCAGCGGCATCCTGCTGCTGGCCAAGAAGCGCAGCGCGCTCAAGGCCCTGCAGGATCAGTTTCGCGAGCGTGAGACCGGCAAGACCTATCTGGCCCTGGTGGCCGGTCCCTGGCCGCTGAACAAGAAGGTGCTGGACAAACCCCTGCACAAATACCTGCTGGAGGACGGCGAGCGCCGCGTGAAGGTCGTGGCGCGCGACGACCCGGAAGGCATGAAGTCGGTCACCCTGGTCAAGGTGCGGGCCCGCTCCGAGCATTACAGCCTGCTGGAGGTGACCATCAAGACCGGTCGCACCCATCAGATTCGTGTGCACCTGGCTTCCGAGGGCCTGCCCATCGTGGGCGATGACAAGTACGGAGATTTCGAGCTCAACAAGGCCCTGCAGAAACCCGCAGCCGGGGAGGGGGCGGTGCCCTTGCGGCGCATGTTCCTGCACGCCTGGCGTTTACAGTTCAACCATCCGGCCACGGACGAGCGCATCGAGCTGACCTGCCCGCTGCCTGCCGAGCTGGCCCGTTTCGCGGGTCAAGTCCTTCCTGACACCGAGCATTCATGAGTTTTCGACCTCGCCAGTACGACCTGATCGCCTTCGACTGGGACGGCACCCTGTTCGACTCCACGGCCATCATCACGCGCAGCATCCAGGAGGCGGTGCGTGATGTGGGCGGTACCGTGCCCAGCGACAAGGCCGCCTCCTATGTGATCGGCATGGCCTTGGGTCAGGCCCTGGCGCATGCAGCGCCCGATGTGCCGCCCGAAAAATATCCGGCGCTGGGCGAGCGCTACCGTCACCACTACATGGCGCATCAGAACGACCTGAGCCTCTTTGCGGGCGTGCTGGAACTGCTGGCCGACCTCAAGGGACGCCATCACTGGCTGGCCGTGGCCACGGGCAAGAGCCGGCGCGGCCTGGACGAGGTGCTGCATACCGTGCAACTCAAGGGGATGTTCGATGGCTCCCGCACCGCGGACGAAACCGCGGGCAAGCCGCACGCCCTCATGCTGCACGAGCTGATGCGCGAGTTCGGCGTCGAGCCCGTGCGCACCTTGATGATCGGCGATACCACACACGACCTGCAGATGGCGCTCAATGCCGGCTGTGCCAGTGTGGGCGTGAGCTATGGCGCGCACGAGCCCGAGGCCTTTCACGCGTTGCGCCCCCTGCATGTGGCGCATTCGGTGCGCGAACTGCACGACTGGCTGCTGGAAAATGCCTAGCCCCCACGGTCGTCACTGCGTGTACTCCCTGCCCCCTGAGGGGGCCGTCGCCGTCCTTGGGGCGGCCCGGCGGATAGCGATCGCCTGAACCATGGACGAGGCTGGCCTGATTCCCCTGTGCAACTCGGCCGATCTGGCCGACAGTGGACTGGCCGTACCGTTCGACGTGGTCTACGGCGGCCAGACTTGCCGCGCCTTTGCGATCCGCTATGCGGGACGGGCTCACGCCTATCTGAACCGCTGCAGCCATGTGGCCATGGAGCTGGACTACCAGCCCAACCATTTTTTCGACATCACGGGCCACTGGCTGATCTGCGCGACGCATGGCGCGCTGTACGCCCCCGAGACCGGGGCCTGCCGAGGCGGGCCCTGCCGCGGGGGGCTGGTGAAGATCGACCTCACGGAGCGTGATGGTGTTGTGCACTGGCATACTGCCTACAACCTGAAACCTGTCGAGTTCTGAAATGAATGAATCCCTGGGTCCCGAGAGCGGAGCAAACACGACGGAGCCGGCCGCGGTTCCCGGCTGGGAGCGCGGTGTGCTGGAGAAACTGGCGTTCGCCGCGCTGGAAGAGCAGCGTTCGGCGCGGCGCTGGAAGATCATCAACCGTCTGATCACCCTGGGGCTGTTCCTGCTGGTGGTCTGGCTGGTGTTCGGTTTCGGGCAGACGGGCAAGACGCCCAGCGCGCGCCACACGGCGATGGTGGAAATCAAGGGCGAGATTTCTTCCGAGAGTGAGGCCAGTGCCGAACTGGTCGTTGCCGCCATCCGGAATGCCTTTGAGGATTCCGGCGCCCAGGCCGTGGTGCTGCTGATCAATTCTCCCGGGGGCAGCCCGGTGCAGGCCGGCATCATCAATGACGAGATCCGGCGCCTCAAGGCCCGGCATGACAAGCCGGTCTATGCGGTGGTGGAAGAGGCCTGCGCCTCGGCGGCCTATTACATCGCGGTCTCGGCTGACAAGATCTATGTGGACAAGGCCAGCATCGTGGGCAGCATCGGTGTGCTCATGGACGGCTTCGGTTTCACCGGGCTCATGGACAAGCTGGGCGTCGAGCGCCGGCTGATGACGGCTGGCGAGAACAAGGGCTTTCTCGACCCCTTCAGTCCGCAGACGGAGAAGCAGCGTGCCTACGCCCAGGCCATGCTGGACCAGATCCACAAGCAGTTCATCGGTGTGGTCAAGGAGGGGCGAGGCAAGCGTCTGAAAGATACGCCCGACATGTTCAGCGGTCTGTTCTGGACCGGCCAGCAGGCTGTCGAACTCGGGCTGGCCGATCAGCTGGGCAACCTGGACTACGTGGCACGCGAGGTCGTGCAGGCTGAGGACATCGTGGACTACACGCGCCATCCGAACGTGGCCGAACGTCTGGTCAAGCGTTTCGGCGCGGCCATCGGCGAAGGTTCGATCCAGGCGGTGCGCAGCGCGGCGCCGACCTGGCGCTGAGCTTTCGCCATCGGCCTCAGGCTGCCGGCCTGGCCGGGGCCAGCCGCTGGTAGCCATAGATCCGTTCCGGCGGCATGCGAGCGACCAGCGTCTTGTCGGCGACCGGACCGATGATCGCGTAGGGCGCCTGGGAGGTGTCGCGTTGGACGGTATGCACCGTCGGGTGGCCGTGGTCATCGGTGATGGAGGCTGCCAGCGGGCATTTCACGCTGTCGGTCCTGCGCATCACGACGGCGATCTCCCCGCTGCTCAGCTTCACGAGTTCTCCCGGCGGGTAGAGCCCGAACTCCTTGATCACGGCCGACGAGAGCGGGCCACCATGGTCTTCGCGGAACAGGTCCCGGGCTGCTTCCTGGATCGGCAAGGCCGCCCGCAGCTTGCGAGGGCTGATCTTGGACATGAAGACGTCAGCGACACGCAAAGCCACGGCCAGCTCGGTGGGCTCGGTCAGACCATGGGGATAGCCTTGGCCATCCGCATGTTCGTGGTGCTGGGCGATGGCGGTCAGCCAGTCCGGGTCGCTGACGCCTCCCTTGAGCAGCCACTGGACAGCCAGTTCCGGGTGCGCGTGTATCTGCGACTTCTGACTTTCGTGCATGGGCTCGTTCTGCTCGGCCATCACCCCCTGCAGCTGCAGGATGGGCATGTTCATGGTGAGGGCCGCATGGACCAGACTCCGTATCCTGGCCTGCGGCCACTGGAGCCGGCGCCCCATCAACAGGCACAGAACGGCGGTGTGGATGGTGTGGTTGTAGCCGTAGTAGTAGAGGTGGGCGGATTCCTGCCGAACCATGTGGTACAGGGCCATGTCCACATCCTGATCGACCAGATCGATCAACCGGCCGGTAAAGCCGGTGATCTGCTCCAGCGAGGGCGGGAGCTCCGGCAGCTTGGCCATGAGCTTCTCCATCTCTGCGGCGCTGTGGTCCCACAGGCTGAACAGGTTCTCCGGGCGCTGCAGGGCGGAGAGGCTGAGACGTTCCTTTTGGGCCAGCTCCTCCTGATGCGCAACGGCTCTGGCTTCCTCGAGATCGACGAACGCCCCGCGGGTCAGCAAGGCATCGAGCTGCTCTTCGTCGTCGACGATATGACCCCTGGATAACAGGAGCCGCCCTCCCTCGTCACGGACATTCCACGGCAGGGGTTCCCCAAGCTTTACCTTGGAGCGCGGAATGCGGATGAGCTTCATGCCGGCCCATTATGGAGAGGATGCAGGCGGGCAACAAGGGCCGCCGCCTGGTCTCATCAGCGGCCGATGGCGTAGACGGCAGGGGTGTTGTCTGCTGCTGGCGCCAGCTGCTTCCAGCGCTTGACGTGCTCACTGCGGACCTGGGCATTTCCCAGCGTCAGGCCACTGGCGACCGACAGCCGGGTGTTGTGTTGCAGGGTCTTGAGCAGCGCGTCCAGCAGCGCAGCGTTGCGATAGGGCGTCTCGATGAACAGCTGGGTCTGGCCGGTTTTGAGTGCCAGCGACTCCAGCTCTCTGATGCGCTGTGCGCGTGCGTCCGCTTCCTGCGGCAGATAGCCCACGAAGGCGAAATTCTGGCCGGACAGGCCACTGGCGGCCAAGGCCAGCAGCAGGGACACCGGTCCGACCAATGGAATGACTGCGATGCCAAGTTCATGCGCAGCGCGCACCACCGAAGATCCCGGATCGGCCACAGCGGGCATGCCGGCTTCGCTGAGCAGGCCGACATCCTCACCAGCCAGGGCTGGCTCCAGCAGGGGGCGGGCATCGAAACTGCCAGGGCCATGGTCGCCCTTCTTGTGGACTTCGCGCGGCAATTCCCGAATATCCAGCGCCTGCAGCGGCGCCGCCAGAGGCTGCAGTTCGCCCACGCGCTTCAGATAGGCGCGCGCACTCTTGGCGTTTTCGCAGATCCAGTGCGGCAACCGGGCTGCGACAGCCAGGGTGCCCGTGGGAAGCACCTGATCCAGCGGCGTCTGCACGTCGCAGCCGAAGTCCAGCGGCGCCGGGACCAGATAGAGCTTGCCGGTGCTCATGCTGGTGCAAGCAGAGCCAGGCCTGCGGCGCGCAGCATGCGCGTGGTGCGGATCAGCGGCAGGCCGACCAGGGCTGTGGGGTCATCGCTGTCGATGGACTCCAGCAGGACGATGCCCAGTCCCTCACTTCTGGCGCTGCCGGCGCAGTCATAAGGTGTTTCGGCACGCAGGTAGGTTTCGATTTCGGCATCGCTGAGATCGCGAAAGCGCACGCGCACGGGGGCCAGGTCCAGTTGCTCGACACCCGTTTCGATGCAGACCAGGGCCACGGCGGTCTGGAAGATCACGGTGCGTCCGCGCATGCGGCGCAACTGCTCGACCGCGCGCTCATGTGTACCGGGCTTGCCTATGGGCTCGCCGCCGAGATCAGCCACCTGGTCCGATCCGATCACAAGGGCCGAGGGGTGGCGCTGTGCCACGGCACGGGCCTTGGCCAGGGCCAGGCGGCGCGCGAGTTCAGGCGGGCGCTCACCCGCCTGCGGGGTTTCGTCAACGTCGGGTGCGACCACGTCGAAGGGGATGCGCAGGCGTTGCAGCAATTCGCGCCGGTAGGCGGACGTGGAGCCGAGGATCAGGGGGCGGGATGTCATGCCCGGATTCTCTTACACTGCCGCCATGTCGACCGAGTTTCAACCGCGCCATCTCGATGTGCCCGCCTTTGCGCAGGCGGGAGTGACCCTGCGCAGGAGCGATTCGCTATCAAATTATGAGCGTCTGCTGGAGGAGAGCGGTGGGCAGGGTGCCGATCGCCAGGTCCAGTGGGAAGCTCGGGGGGCGCAGCAGAGCGATGCCAGCGGCCATGTCCGTGTCTGGCTGCATCTGAGCGCTAGGCTCAGCCTGCCGTTGACCTGCCAGCGTTGCCTGGGGCCGGCCGATGTCGCCCTGGAGGTGGCGCGCGATTTCCGCTTTGTGGCTACCGAGGCGCAGGCCGAAGCCGAGGATGAAGAGGCCGAAGAAGATGTGCTGGTCCTGAGCCGGGATTTCGATCTGCAGGCCCTGGTGGAGGATGAATTGCTCATGGCGCTGCCTCTGGTGCCCAGGCACGAGGCCTGTCCGACCGAGGTGAAACTGGCAGCCCAGGATGCCGATTTCGAAGCCGCGCAGGAGGCCAAGCCCAAGCCGTTTGCTGCCTTGGCGGGCTTGAAAACCGGCCAGAAAGGCTGAGCAGAGCGGCGCCTGATGAAACCGGCGTGAAATCAACAAGTTAGGCTATAATTCATGGTTTCGCGCAGCCCCAACCTGCGCTGATGTGTCCAATCAACCTGAGGCAGGGCTTCCGAGTCCTGCGTCCCAAAGGAGCCAAACATGGCCGTTCAGCAAAACAAGAAGTCGCCGTCCAAGCGCGGCATGCACCGTTCGCACAACGCCCTGGGCGTGCCCGGCATCGCCGTCGAGCCGACCACGGGTGAGACCCACCTGCGTCACCACATCAGCCCCAATGGTTTCTACCGTGGCCGCAAGGTGCTGAAGACCAAATCCGAAGCCTGATTCCCCCAGGTTTTGCCGGGCCCGACGCTACAACGCAGGTAGCTCGGGCCTTTGTCTTGATGACGACCGTCTTTTTCGGTTTTAACCGCGCCTGATCGCGCTGCCGACCCATGATCACGATTGCTGTGGACTGCATGGGGGGCGATCACGGCCCCCGCGTCACGCTGGCGGCGTGCCGCAATTTCCTCGAGAACCATCCTGAGGCCGAGCTGCTGCTGGTCGGCCTGGCCGAGCCCTTGGCAGCTTTCCGTCATGCCCGGGCCAGGGTGGTTGCCGCCACCGAGGTGGTGGGGATGGACGATCCGATCGAGGTGGCCCTGCGCAGGAAAAAAGACTCTTCGATGCGCGTGGCCGTCGAGCAGATCAAGGCCGGTGCGGCCCAGGCGGCGGTTTCTGCCGGCAATACCGGCGCCCTGATGGCGATTGCACGCTATGTGCTCAAGACCGTGGACGGCATCGACCGCCCGGCCATCGCCACCCAGTTACCTAACGCCACGGGTGGTGCCACGACGGTGCTGGACCTGGGTGCCAATGTGGATTGCACGGCAGAACACCTGCTGCAGTTTGCCGTCATGGGCTCGGCTCTGGTTTCGGTCCTGCGCGATGATCCCAACCCTTCGGTGGGCCTGCTCAATATCGGCGAAGAGGTCATCAAGGGAAATGAAGTCATCAAAAAAGCCGGCGAATTGCTCCGATCTGCGGCTAATTCCGGGGATCTGAATTTCTACGGCAATGTGGAAGGCAACGACATTTTCAAGGGCACGACCGATATCGTGGTCTGCGACGGCTTTGTGGGCAATGTGGCCCTGAAAACCAGTGAGGGGCTGGCTTCGATGATCGGAGGCTTCCTCAAGGAAGAGTTTTCGCGCAATATCTTGACGAAAATTGCTGCCATCTGCGCTCTTCCTGTTCTATTGGCGTTCAAGAGGCGCGTGGATCACCGTCGCTACAACGGCGCTGCCTTGCTGGGCTTGCGCGGGTTGGTGTTCAAGAGTCATGGTTCTGCCGATGAGCTGGCTTTTGAGCAGGCCCTGAACCGCGCGTATGATGCAGCCCGGAACCAACTGCTCGACCGGGTGCAGGCCCGGATCGCGCATGCCGCTCCCTTGCTGGCCGGCGTGGCCGCCTCGGAGTAGCCGGGCCGGGCCGACAGGTCGGCGCCGGAACCTCCTCTAACTATCTATACATGAGACGCTATTCCCGTATCACCGGTACCGGCAGCTTCCTGCCGCCCAAGCGACTGAGCAATGCCGACCTCGCGGCCCAGCTGGCCCAGGACGGTATTGAGACCTCTGATGAATGGATCGTCGAGCGCACCGGCATCCGGGCGCGTCATTTCGCCGAGCCTGGCGTGACCAGCAGCGACCTGGCGACCGAGGCTGCGCGTCGCGCCCTGGAGGCCGCCGGCGTCCAGGCCAGCGAGCTGGACCTGATCATCGTGGCGACCTCGACGCCCGACATGGTCTTCCCCTCGGTGGCCGCGATCCTGCAGAACAAGATCGGAGCCAATGGCTGTGCGGCTTTCGACGTGCAGGCGGTCTGCAGTGGCTTTGTCTACGCCTTGAGCGTGGCCGACGCCATGATCCAGACCGGTGCCGCCAGCAAGGCCCTGGTGGTGGGGGCGGAGGTGTTCTCCCGCATCATCGATTTCAAGGACCGCACGACTTGTGTGTTGTTCGGCGATGGCGCCGGTGCCGTGGTGCTGGAGGCGTCCGAGACGCCGGGCATCCTGGCCAGCGACCTGCATGCCGATGGCAAGCACGTGGGCATCCTGTGCACGCCGGGCCATGTCTCGGGTGGGCAGGTGCTGGGTGACCCCTTCCTCAAGATGGACGGCCAGGCTGTCTTCAAGCTTGCCGTGGGCGTGCTCGAGGAAGCCGCGCGCGCCGTGCTGGCCAAGGCGGACAAGCAGGATACGGACATCGACTGGCTGATCCCGCATCAGGCCAATATCCGCATCATGACGAGCACGGCCAAAAAGCTGAAGCTGCCCATGGACAAGGTCATCGTCACCGTGGACCAGCATGGCAACACATC
>CAMLNH010000084.1 GCA_946481355.1 uncultured Curvibacter sp. | reverse complement strand
GTACCCACGCTGGCCATCAGCCTGGAGCCGCTGGGCGGCGTGCCCAGCGCGGGCGGACCGACCGGTCCCGTGCTGTTCAAGGGCAGCTTGATCCAGCGTCAGTTGTAGAGCCGGCACGGGTCGCTGAAAATTTTTCTGCCTTTTTGAATCCGATCGCTGTCGGGGTGCGTATCCGGTAGACAGGTCTGTTGGCCTGCATCTCTACTAGGAGCCACCCTGATGAAGACTCTCTTCCGGTACGCCACGCTCTCCTGCCTGGTCTGCGCCACCGGCCTGGCCCAGGCCGATACCGGCAAACTCTTGCTGACGGGCGGTGTCAGCTCCATCACCGGCTCGGCCGGTGGTGGCCTGACCCCCTGGGCCGTGATCGGCACCAACGCCACCGAAGGCGAGATCGGTGTCAGCAGCTACCTCACGCGCGCCGTCACCCAGGACTACGCCCTCAACAGTTACGGCGTGGCCCTGGGCTTGAAAGACCGCGTCGAGCTGTCGCTGGCGCGGCAGGACTTTGATGCCTCGCCCACCATCGCCCTCAACGGTGTGGCCGCCTTCGGCGTGCAGCCCGGCCAGCACATCCAGATGGACGTGCTCGGTCTCAAGCTCAAGGTGGCGGGCGACGCCATCCTCGACAGCGACAGCTGGATGCCGCAGATCGCCGTGGGCCTGGAACACAAGCAGGTCCGCCCCGGCTCGCTGCAGTCGGTCTTCAATTTCCTGGGCGTCAAAGACAGCGGCACTGATGTGTACGTCAACGCCACCAAGCTGTTCCTGGGCCAGGGCCTGCTGCTCAACGCCACCCTGCGTTCCACCAACGCCAACCAGAACGGCCTGCTGGGTTTTGGCGGCAAGGCGCAGGCGCGCAGCAGCCGCAGCCTGCAGACGGAAGTCTCGCTGGCCTACCTGCTCCGCAAGAACCTGGCTATCGGTGCCGAGTACCGCAAGAAGCCCAACAACCTCGAAGCCCTGGGCGCAGCCTCGGGCCTGGGCAATGGCCTGGCCGAAGACGACTGGAAAGACCTGTTCATCGCCTGGGCGCCGAGCAAGCACCTGTCGCTGACCCTGGCCTATGTGGACCTGGGCCGCATCGTGCCCGGCATCACCGATGGCCGCCGCCAGACGGGCTACTACCTGTCCGGTCAGGTCGCCTTCTGAACCTCGTTGCGCATTGACTCAAACCACGGAGACCCTCCATGAAAAAATTCTTCCTCACCTGTTACGTGTTTCTGGGCGTCGTGCTGAGCGCACAGGCTCAGACCACGTCCGACGCGCTCTACCAGGCCCTGGGCCAGAAGGCCGGCATCACGGCTCTGGTCGATGATTTTGTCGGGCGCGTCCTGCGAGACGATCGCATCAAGCATCATTTCAAGGACACCAATCCCAAGGCCCTCAAGGACAGCCTGAGCGACCAGTTCTGCCAGCTCAGCGGTGGCCCCTGCAAGTACGAAGGCGCCGACATGAAGGCCGCGCACGCCGACATGGGCATCCGCAAGCACGAATTCAACGCCCTGGTGGAAGACCTGCAGGCCGCCATGGACGCCCGGGGCATTCCCTTTGCCCAGCAGAACCGCCTGCTGGCCCTGCTGGCGCCCATGCACCGCGACATCATCACGGAGCGTTGAGATGCGCAAATTCCTCTGCATCGCCTCCACACAACTGGTCTGCTGGGCCGCGCAGGCCTCCGGCCTGCACGTCCAGGTGCAGGACCGGGAAGGCAAGCCCCTGGCCGAAGCCGTGGTGGTGCTTTACCCGGTCGGTCGGGCTGCGCCAGCCTCGACGCCGCCGCCCGGGCCGGTGGTGATCGAGCAGGAGCGCATGCGCTTTGTGCCGGCCCTGACCGTGGTGGTGCCGGGCACGCAGCTGCGCTTCGCCAACCTCGACCGCTGGGACCACCATGTGCGTGGCACGCAGGCTACCGGCCTGGCCGCCCTGGACCCGAACGCACCGGCGGGCTTTGAGTTCCGCCTGGCGGGCCGCGCAGCCGGGCAGGCACCCGCCGCCACGGAACTGGTGGTGGACAAGCCTGGCGTCGTGCTGTTGGGCTGCCATCTCCACGGCTCCATGCGTGGCCATGTCTTTGTCACCGACTCGGCCTGGACGCTCAAGACCGACGAGAGCGGCGTAGCCCGTTTCGAAGGCTTGCCGGCCGGCAAGGTGGAGCTGCGCGTCTGGCATCCGGAGCTGCTGGTCGAGCCGCCGCGCCAGGCCCTGCAGCTCGGGGCCACCACCCTGCAGCAGACCGTACAGCTCGGTGTGGTTCCCCGCCGGCGTCGGCTCTGAAATCCGGGGCTGGGCTATGATCCGGAGCAACATCCGGCAAGCCCGCCCTGTCCCCTGCCGACACGTGACCGGGACTCTTGCCGACATGCCGATACGGCCCGAGAAGGAACGACCATGTCCGCCACCCACACCCTGAGCTGGAGCGAAGCGCTCACGCTCGGCGACGCCCGCACCGACCACACGCACCAGGAATTCGTGGACTTGATCAACGCCACCACGGCCGCCCCGGCCGACCAGAAGCTCGGTGTCTACCGCGATCTGCTGAACCACACGGTGGAACATTTCGCCATGGAAGAGCGCTGGATGCGTGCCTGCGGCATTCCGGAAGATTTCTGCCACTTCGGCCAGCACGCCAGCGTGCTGCAGGTGATGAAAGAGGTGGAACGCCGCGCCCTCAATGGCGAGACCGAATACATCGGCAGCATGATCGAGGCCCTGGTCGAATGGTTCCCGGGCCATGCCGAGAGCATGGACGCTGGCCTCGTGGCCTATCTGCAGGAAAAGGGCTACGACACCACGGCCGAAGCCTTCAAGGGGGGGGCGCCTGCCACAGCGGATGCGGCGCTGCCGTCGTGCGGGCATGAGCCGGGTGAGGCCTGCGCGTCTTGAGGCGCTGATCTCCTTCGGGCTGTTGGGCTGCGCGCCTGCTTGGGGTTTGCTGGGCGGAGGCTCTTTACATCGCGGGTTTCGCGGTTTGTCACGTGTGTGAGACTGAGCTAAATTCGCGCAAGTTCTTCAAGAAAAAAGGCATTTGGCTTGCAGCAGGGACACGCCAGGATGACCATCACTAAGCTAGAGGCTGCATCGCGTCAATTAGACGAGGCGATTCGAATGTTCTTTGAAGTTCGCGATGCGTTGTCGATCCATACGTTGGCGGCTGCTGCCCAAGGCATTCTTCGCGACCTCGCGAAAGCGGCTGGTGCGCAACACCTAAGCATTCTCCACGACCACCCGCATATCCCGCCAGAGCGGCGCCGTGAATGGATTGCGGCAGTCAATGCTCCGCGGAACTTTCTCAAGCATGGTGACAAGGATCCAGAAGGAACTATCGAGTTCGACGAGGAAGAGAACGAGCGCGTCTTGTTGGACGCCGTTTTACTTCACGGAACCGTTGCAAAGGAGTGCCTCTCTGCGGCAAATGTATATATGGGTTGGTTCACCACAAAGCACGCTGCTCTGCGTGGGGCGATTTCAAACAATCAGATAGGTGAATACGCTCTCAGGAATGGGCTCACCGCAGAAGATAAGTCGAAGTTCTTGGATCTAGCTGACGCAAAGATTCTCATTGATCGCGTCTAGCGGCACTGTGTACCGAGCGGCTGCTTTAGTGATTGGGGAAGCCCTAAGGATGATCAACTAAAGTCAGGTGTGGCCTAGATTCCCTTCCATTGGACTGCCTTCGGCAGTCGCTGGAGTCAGGCGTTGAACCTCAAGCGCTACACTGCGCCCATGAACACCCCCATCCGCCGCATCGCCCTCTGCACCGGTGGCGGTGACGCCCCCGGCCTCAACGCCGTCATCAGCTCCGTGGTCTGGGCCGCGGCCCAGCGGGGCTGGGATTGCGTGGGCATACGCGACGGTTTCAACGGCATCCTGGAACCGAGCCTGTATCCGGAGGGTGGCGTCATCGCGCTCACGCGCGAACGGGTGCGCGGTATCTCGCATCTGGGCGGCACCATGCTGGGCTCAACCAACAAGGGCAATCCGCTCGAATACCCGCAGCGGCAGCCGGATGGCTCCACCCGAGCCGTGGACCGCAGCCAGGAGATCCTGGACTATTTTCAGCGTGAGGGCATCGATGCCCTGATCTCCGTGGGCGGTGATGGCAGCCTGACGATTGCCAACGCCTTGCATGAGCGCGGCCTGCGCGTGATCGGCGTGCCCAAGACCATCGACAACGACCTCGACAAGACCTTCACCACCTTCGGCTTCGACACCGCCGTGTCCTTCGCCACCGAATGCCTGGACCGTCTGCACAGCACGGCCGAGAGCCACCAGCGCATCATGGTTGTGGAAGTGATGGGCCGTTATGCGGGCTGGATCGCACTGCATGCAGGCATCGCGGGTGGGGCGCACGCCATCCTGCTGCCCGAGATTCCTTACGACCTGGCCAGCGTGGCGGCCAAGGTGCGCGCGCGCGACAGTCGTGGTCGTTCCTACACCCTGGTCGTGGTGGCCGAGGGGGCACAGCCGCGCGCCGGCCAGCGTGCCGTGCAGGCCGAAGCCGAGGTGGGGCGGGCCGAGCGCCTGGGCGGCATCGGTGAACAGGTGGCGGCCGAGCTCGCACGCCTCACGGGCAAGGAGGCACGCGTGGTGGTGCTGGGGCACCTGCTGCGCGGTGGCAGTCCTTCGTCCTTCGACCGGATTGCGGCCAAGCGTTTCGGCACGGCGGCGGTACGTGGTCTGGCACAGGGGCTGAGCGGTGTGATGGTCTCGCTGGCGCATCCTAATGTGGTCTATGTGCCGCTGGCCGAGGTGGCGGGCCGCATGAAGGCCGTGCCTGCCGACAGTGACACCTTGCAGACCGCGCGCGACCTGGACATCTGCCTGGGCGAATGAGCGCTGACCACCGCCCAGCGCGGTTTGAGGTGGGTCAAGTCAGGGTACGGATTCCCGGGATAATCTCCAGCTGACCTGATCTGGAGACAGAAGAATGCCCGTCATCACCAATATCGAAGACCTGCGCGTCCTGGCGCAAAAGCGCGTGCCGCGCATGTTCTACGACTACGCCGACAGCGGCTCGTGGACCGAGACCACCTACCGCGCCAACAGCAGCGATTTCCAGAAGATCCGGCTGCGCCAGCGCGTGGCCGTGAACATGGAGGGGCGCACGACGCGCAGCACCATGGTGGGCCAGGATGTGGCCATGCCCGTGGCGATTGCCCCCGTGGGCCTGACGGGCATGCAGCATGCCGACGGCGAGATTCTGGCGGCGCGTGCGGCCAAGCGCTTCGGCATTCCCTTCACGCTCTCGACCATGAGCATCTGCTCCATCGAGGACGTGAGCAAGGGCACCGACGGCCATCCCTTCTGGTTCCAGCTCTACATGATGAAGGACCGCGCCTTCATGGAGCGCCTGATTGAGCGCGCCAAGGCCGCGCGCTGCTCGGCCCTGGTGGTCACGCTGGACCTGCAGATCCTGGGCCAGCGCCACAAGGATCTGAAGAACGGCCTGTCGGCGCCGCCCAAGCTGACCATCCCCAATATTCTCAACATCGCGACCAAGCCGCGCTGGGCGCTGGGCATGCTGGGCACGCCGCGGCGCGAGTTCGGCAACATCGTGGGCCATGTGCAGGGCGTGGAGAACATGAGCTCGCTCTCGGCCTGGACCGCGCAGCAGTTCGACCCGGCACTGAACTGGGGCGACATCGAGTGGATCAAGAAACGCTGGGGCGGCAAGATCATCCTCAAAGGCATCCAGGACGTGGAAGACGCCCGGCTGGCGGTGGACACCGGTGCCGACGCCATCGTGGTCTCCAACCATGGTGGTCGCCAGCTCGACGGTGCACAGAGCAGCATCGAGGCCCTGCCGGCCATCGTGGAGGCCGTGGGCAACCGCATCGAAGTGCATATGGACGGCGGCATCCGCTCGGGGCAGGACGTGCTCAAGGCCCGGGCCCTGGGCGCACGCGCGGTCTACATCGGCCGTGCCATGGCCTATGGTCTGGGTGCCATGGGCGAGGCCGGCGTGAGCAAGGCGCTGGAGATCATCCACAAGGAGCTGGACATCACCATGGCCTTCTGCGGCCACACCGACATCAACACGGTGGACCGCAGCATCCTGCTGCCCGGCACCTACCCGACGGCCTGAGTCGCCAGCACCTCGATGTGGTACAGCCCCCAGGGGCACTGGGCATAACGCTCGGCCAGGGGGCGGGCCATCACATCGGGGTGGCGGTCGGCATCGAACACGGCCCACAAGGGTCCCAGGCCGCCCAGCGGCATGGGCCGCCCGTCCAGATGGGTGGCCACGATGAAGCGGTAGCGCCGTGCCTGAGCCAGCGTGAGATTGACGGTGTAACCGTCGATGGCGCGCAGCACCAGCTTGAGGGTGTTGTCCATGCGTGCGCCTGTGGCCTCGATCACCTGGCCCAGCAGGGGGCCGCGCAGGGTGTGCACCTTGGCGTCGTATTCCAGCGTGGGACGGATGCTCGTCGCGGGCAGGGAGGTCAGGGCGCGGTAGTCGAAGGTGTGGGCGCGGTCGAAGCGCAGTTGCTGCTTGGCCATCATCTGGTCCAGCGCCGGGTCCAGCGCGCCGCGGTTGCCGCGACCGATGGCGCCGGTGATGGTGAGCAGGGCAGGGCCGCTCTGGCTGGTGGCTGCCAGGGCAGGGGCGGCCGTCGTGGCCAGGGCCGTCGAACCGACGGCGGCCAGAAATTCACGTTTGTGCATGGGGTCTCCGCAAGAGGTGTGAGGGCTGTTGCTGGCATTCTGCACGCTATGCTTGCCGGGTGAATTCCACGAGGCCCGTTTCCGATCTGCCGCGCCGCATCGCGCACCTGGACATGGACGCGTTCTATGCCTCGGTGGAGCTGCTGCGCTACCCGCAGCTGCAGGGCTTGCCGGTAGTGATTGGCGGGCGGCGCCGGCGTGACGACGATGCGCTGCTGCAGAAGTATGTGGGGCAGCCGTTGTCGGAGATCCCGGTTGCTGAGTTCCCCCTGCTCAAGGATTACGCCGGCCGTGGTGTCATCACCACGGCTACCTATCCCGCGCGCGCCTTTGGCGTGGGTTCGGCCATGGGTCTGATGAAGGCCGCGGCCCTGTGCCCGCAGGCGATTCTGCTGCCGGTGGACTTCGACGAGTACCGCAAGTACTCGCGCCGCTTCAAGGAGGTGATCACCGAGATCGCTCCCGTGATGGAAGACCGCGGCGTGGACGAGGTCTACATTGACTTCACCCAGGTGCCCGGCGGTCAGCGCGAGGGCGGGCGTGTGCTGGCGCGGCTGATCCAGAAGAGCATCCTGGACGCTACAGGTCTGACCTGTTCCATCGGCGTGGCCCCCAACAAGCTGCTGGCCAAGATGGCCAGCGAGTTCCAGAAACCCAAGGGCATCTCCATCGTGCACCCCGAAGACCTGCAGGCTCTGGTCTGGCCGCTGCCCTGCCGCAAGATCAATGGCGTGGGCCCCAAGACCGACGACAAGTTGCAGGCCCTGGGCATCCGCACCATCGGCGAGCTGGCCGCGCAGGACAAGGGCTGGCTGGTCGAGCGCTTCGGCAAGAGCTACGGTGCCTGGCTGCACGAGGCATCCTGGGGGCGCGACGAGCGCCCCGTGGTGACTGAGAGTGAGCCGGTGTCGATCAGCCGCGAGACCACTTTCGAGCGTGATCTGCACGCGGTGCGCGACAAGGCCGAACTCGGCGCCATCTTCACGGCCCTGTGCGAGCGCGTGGCCGCTGATCTGCAGCGCAAGGGGTACGAGGGCCGCACCATCGGCATCAAGCTGCGCTACGACGACTTCAAGAGCGTGACGCGCGACCAGACGCTGGAGCAGCCTGTCGCTGACGCGAAAGCCATACGCCAGGCGGCCGGGGCCTGCCTCAAGCGCGTGGACCTCACGCGTCGCCTGCGCCTGCTCGGGGTACGCGTGGGCTCGCTGCAGCGGGTGGGCACGGCGGTGGCAACGCCGGCGGTGTCGGCCGAGCCTGCTTCAGGGCTGCTGTTCTGAGCTTCACGGCCCAGCTCAGCTCACCACGATCTCGTCCTGATGGTTGGCCACGTGCAGGGTGTGGGCCAGAGCGTAGTCGGCGTGGCTCAAGGAGCCATAGGCAAAGTGGGGCTGCAGCGCCCCGCGGTGCGCCTGGAAGCGTGCCACGGCCAGCCGCAGGCGTGTGGCGCCGGCCTGCCATTCATCGAGCTGGGGCAGGGTCGGCGCGCCGGGGATGGGTTCGGTCAGGCCATGGCTCATGCGGCCGCGCCACTTGAAGAAGGCAAAAGCCGCCGGCCCCACGGTGGAGCGGAACAGCGTGCCCCTGGGTTGCGGGAAACCGTCCATGCTCATCTCGATGCTCTGCGCCAGATGCTCCAGCACGGCGCGCAGTGTCCAGTCGTTGCTGCTGCGCACCGTGCGGGCACGCTGCAGGCGGTCGAGCCAGCGCTGCACATCGTCGAGCGATTGAACCTTGGGGGTGTCGGCCATGGCGCCTCCGGTGAGCAGACTGGCTTGCAGTACGAGGTAGCGTCGGCGTTTCATCGAGAAGGGGCTGCTTGCGCGCGGGTGACATGTTCTCGCCACCGCGTCCTGTAGAGTGTATCCAGACCCCAGGAAAACCGGAGACATGACCATGCAGTGCTTCACGCTGAACATCCAGGACCACATCGCCCATCTGGTGCTCAACCGGCCCGAGGCCATGAACACCATGCACCCGCTGTTCTGGCGCGAGCTGGACCAGGTGCTCACCCAGCTGCACACCGGGCAGGAAGCGCGCGTGCTCGTCATCAGCAGCACGGGCAAGCATTTCAGCGCCGGCATGGCGCTGGAGACCTTTGGCGGCGCCATCACGCTGGACGACCGCAGCGCCGAGGGCCGTGCCGCCATCTTCGACCTGCTGACCGACATGCAGGCCACCTTCAGCAAGCTGGAGAGTCTGCGCATCCCGGTGATTGCTGCCATCCAGGGCGGCTGCATCGGCGGTGCGGTGGACATGGTGTCGGCCTGCTGCCTGCGCTACGCCACGACCGACGCCTTCTTCTGCATCCAGGAAATCAACATCGGCATGGTGGCCGACGTGGGCACCTTGCAGCGCCTGCCCAAGCTGATCCCGCTGGGCGTGGTCAAGGAGCTGGCCTACACGGGCCGGCGCATGCCAGCCGCGCAGGCCCTGGGCTATGGCCTGGTCAACCAGGTGTTCGACACGCCCGATGCGCTGCTGGCCGGCGCCATGCAGACGGCGCAGGAGATCGCTGCCAAGCCGCCCGTGGCCATCTGGGGTACCAAGCAGGCCCTGCACTACGCGCGCGACCATGGCGTGGACGATGCACTCAAGCAGATGGGCTGGCTGCAGGGCGCGATCTGGAGCAACAAGCACGTGCTCGAAGCC
>CAMLNH010000083.1 GCA_946481355.1 uncultured Curvibacter sp. | reverse complement strand
CCCACCAGGCTCGGGCCGCCCAGGGACGGGCTGTTGAACACGCCGGTCAGCAGGGCACCCACGATACCGCCGATGCCGTGCACGCCGAACACGTCGAGCGAATCGTCTGCGCCCAGCATCTTCTTCAGGCCGGTCACGCCCCAGAGGCAGGCAAAGCCACCCACCAGGCCGATGATCAGCGCGCCGCCGATACCGACGTTGCCGGCGGCAGGCGTGATGGCCACGAGGCCGGCGACAGCGCCCGAGGCAGCGCCCAGCATGGAGGCCTTGCCCTTGAGCAGCGCCTCACCCACACACCAGGCCAGCACGGCGGCCGCGGTGGCCAGCAAGGTGTTGGCGAAGGCCAGGGCGGCGAAGCCGTTGGCTTCCAGGGCGGAGCCGGCGTTGAAGCCGAACCAGCCCACCCACAGCATGGAGGCACCGACCATGGTCAGCGTCAGGCTGTGCGGCGCCATGGCTTCCTTGCCGTAGCCGATACGCTTGCCGACCATGTAGGCACCGACCAGACCGGCCACTGCGGCGTTGATGTGCACCACGGTACCACCGGCGAAGTCCAGTGCGCCGTGCTGCCAGATGTAGCCGGCCTTGCCGTTCATGGCATCGACGACTTCCTTGGCGCTGTAGGCATCCGGACCCATCCAGAACCAGACCATGTGGGCGATCGGGGCATAGCTGAAGGTGAACCAGATCACCATGAAGAGCAGCACGGCCGAGAACTTCATGCGCTCAGCGAAGGCACCGACGATCAGAGCGCAGGTGATGCCGGCGAAGGTGGCCTGGAAGGCAGCGAAGACGATCTCGGGAATGTAGACGCCTTTGCTGAAGGTCGCGCCGTTGGCAAAGGTGCCGGCGGCGTTGTCCCAGATGCCCTTCAGGAAGAGACGGTCAAAGCCGCCGATGAAGGCATTGCCTTCCGTGAACGCGATGCTGTAGCCATAGATGAACCACAGCACGGTGATCAACGAGAAGGTGACCATCACCTGCATCAGCACCGACAGCATGTTCTTGCTGCGGACCAGGCCGCCATAGAACAGTGCGAGGCCGGGGATCACCATCATGATGACCAGCAGGGTGGACACCATCATCCAGGCGGTGTCGCCCTTGTTGGGCACGGGAGCCGGAGCTTCAGCGGCGGGGGCGGCTTCAGCAGCAGCCGGGGCAGCCGCAGCGGGTGCGGCGGCTTCGGCGGCAGGCGCCGGGGCGGTCTGCGACCAGACCGCGGCCGAGCCGGCCAACAGGCCCAGGCCCAGCACGAAGGAGACGAGTAGTTTTTTCATGTCGGTATCTCTCTTGATGGTGGGAGCCTCAGAGCGCTTCCTTGCCGGTCTCGCCGGTGCGGATGCGCACGACCTGCTCGAGGTTGTACACAAAGATCTTGCCGTCGCCGATCTTGCCGGTGCGGGCCGAGCCTTCGATTGCCTCGATGACGCGGTCGACCAGCTCGTCGGCCACGGCCGCTTCGATCTTGACCTTGGGCAGGAAGTCCACGACGTATTCAGCGCCGCGGTACAACTCGGTGTGGCCCTTTTGGCGGCCAAAGCCCTTGACCTCGGTCACGGTGATGCCCTGCACCCCGATGGCCGACAGACCTTCGCGCACCTCGTCGAGCTTGAAGGGTTTGATGATGGCTGTAACGAGTTTCATGGGTTCTCCTCTGGATTGAGTTGAAGATTTAGAAGCTGTACTTCATGCCCACGATGACCTGGTCCTTGACCGTGTTGCGGGCGTACTTGCTCATGTCCATGGCGTTGACACTGACCAGCGACACCATGCCGGAGAAGCCCTCGCCAAAGTCCTTGCTGACGGTCAGGGCGTAGTCGACGTAGCTGTAGCCGACGGCATTCTTGCCCTTGATGTCCTGCACGCCGACGTGCGGGGTCAGGGTGAAGCCCTTGCCCAGATCGAAGTTGCCCGACAGATCGGCATAGGAGCTGCCCTTGCTGTCGTCGGTGCCGAACAGGTTGGAGAAAGCGTAGGAATACTTGAACGTCACCGGACCGTAGGTCAGTGCGGCGTAGGCCTCGTCGGTGTTGGCGTTGGCGAAACCGACGCCCAGATCCTTGTACTTGTTGCCCACGTACTCATAACGCAGGTAGCCGACGTCATAGCTCAGCTCCTTGGTGATGGCGCCTTTGTAGCCAGCGTAGATGTCCAGTTCGACATTCGACTTGGTATTGACCGAGGGGCTGGCGGCCGAGCCCGCATCGCGGATCCACTTGATGGTGGAAGCCCAGGCACCGACATAGAAACCGCTGCTGTGGGCGTAGTCCACACCGCCTTGCAGGGCCGGGTCGCCATCGGTCTGGCTCAGACCGCGGTAACGGTACTCGCTCACCACACCCACGTTGTAGGCCAGCTGGGCGAACGCGGAAGAGCCGGCGGTCAGAGCCAGGGCAGCCAGAGCGATCTTGGATTTCAGGTTCATGTCTTACTCCATCAAGGGTTAAAGGGACGAACCTGTAAAGCAGGGACCGTGCCAGCGATCCGCCTGCCCTTTCCCGCACAAGCCTGTAGACGTATACGCGTCCATGACGTTATGATGACTGTACGAACATCCAGCAATGCACCATCAGTGTGCGCCAGTTGGGACGAGCAGGCAAGAGATCTGCACCGTTTTGTGGAGGAAATGCGCATGAGCCTGTCCCTGGTGCATAGCCGGGCCCTGCTGGGCCTGGAAGCGGCGGCGGTCAACGTCGAAGTCCATCTGGCCCCGGGCCTGCCCAGCTTCACGCTGGTCGGGCTGGCCGAGACCGAGGTCAAGGAGGCCCGTGAACGCGTGCGTTCGGCCATCCTCAATTCGGGGCTGGAGTTCCCGCACAACAAGCGCATCACGGTCAACCTGGCGCCGGCCGATCTGCCCAAGGATTCCGGGCGCTTCGATCTGCCCATCGCCCTGGGCATCCTGGCCGCGAGCGGGCAGATCGATGGCCTGGCCTTGGCAGGTCACGAGTTCGCCGGTGAACTCTCCCTCTCCGGTGAGCTGCGCCCGGTACGTGGTGCGCTGGCCATGGCGCTGGCCTTGCGTGGGGTCGGCACCGCGCTCGTACTGCCGCCGGGCAGCGCGGAAGAAGCCGCGCTGGTGCCCAACAGCACGATCTACAGGGCGATGCACCTGCTCGACGTGGTGCAGCAGCTCCTGCCGGGCCGGGATCCAGCCACACCGGCGCCGGCCGGCTGGTCACGCCAGCAGAGCCTGCCGCTCGAGCTTGCGACCGATGGCCCGGATCTGGCCGACGTCAAGGGCCAGGCCGGGCCCCGGCGCGCCCTTGAGATCGCTGCCGCGGGCGGCCACAGCCTGCTGTTCAGCGGGCCACCGGGCGCGGGCAAGTCCATGCTGGCCGAGCGCCTGGCCGGCCTGCTGCCGCCCATGAGCACCGACGAAGCCCTGGAAAGTGCAGCCTTGGCCAGCCTGGCGGGCCGTTTCGCGCTGCAGCACTGGGGCCGGCGCCCCACCTGCAGCCCGCACCACACCGCGAGCGCGGTAGCCCTGGTGGGTGGGGGGTCGCCACCGCGGCCAGGCGAAGTGTCCCTGGCACATCACGGGGTGCTTTACCTGGACGAGCTCCCGGAGTTTCCCAGAGTCGCGCTGGAGGCTCTGCGCGAGCCGCTGGAGACCGGCCGCATCACCATTGCGCGAGCAGCGCGGCGGGCCGAGTTTCCGGCCCGCTTCCAGCTGGTAGCAGCGATGAACCCCTGTCCCTGCGGCCATCTGGGCTCGGCCCAATGCGCCTGCCGCTGCACACCGGACCAGGTGGCACGCTACCAGTCCCGCTTGTCCGGCCCGCTGCTGGACCGCATCGACCTGCATGTGCCCGTGGGGGCACTACCTGCAGGCGAGCTGCTCCAGCCCACCGCAGCGGAAAGCACTGCCGTCGTCCGCGCGCGCTGCATCGCCGCCCGCGAACGCGCGCTGGCCCGCCAGGGCCGGCCCAATCACGCGCTGAACGGGCAAGACATCGACCGTCACACCCTGGCAGACGATGCAGCCCTGCGCTTTCTCGATACGGCGGTGGCACGCCTGGACTGGTCGGCGCGCGGCCTGCACCGCACGCTCAAGGTGGCCCGCACCATCGCCGACCTGGCCCAGGCGCCTCGCATCAGCGTGGAGCACATGGCCGAGGCGTTGCAGTACCGGCACGTGGCGCGCGGCTAAGACGCCGTCAGCGGCCGCGACCGCCCCCGGGGCCCATCCCACCGCCACCGGGACCCATGCCACGGCCGGCGCCTTGCGGCGGTTCCTCGGGCAACTGGATGCCGCGCTCACGCGCGCGCTCGACCATGCGCTGGTGGTGTTCCTGGCGCAGGGCCTCGCGCTCCTGCTCGGTCTGTTTGCTGCGCATCTGCTGGCGGTAGTCACTGCGTTCCTGCTCGGTCATGAGCTGGCTGCCATAGATACGCTCTTGGTCGCGCTGCGGGGGTCGGTCCTGCGCCATGGCCGGCATCGCGGCGGCAATGATCAAGGCCAGCAGGAGCCCGGTTGTACTGCGTGAAGTTGACATGAGGATTCCTTTTGTTCCGTGAAAGACATCGCGTGCCCGGCGCGGGGTACGCTGTTTCAGTATGGTTCGCGGTTCCGGCTTTTCGTTGATGTGTATCAAGCACACCCGACAAAGCCGGGCAGCCTCTCATGCGCAGCGCGTGAGTTCGTGACGGCGGCGCAGGGCCAGCGAGAAGTACAGGCCCACAGCCACCAGCACCGCGCTGCCCAGCGCGATCACGGCAGTGGAGCCGAGCACGCCCACCAGGGCGGCCGCGAGCAGCACACCGATGGACTGCCCCATGAAGAGGAAGGAGGCAAAAAGAGAGACCGCTGTGCCACGCGCAGCGGGTGCCATCTGCGTGGCATTGGTCTGCATGGTGTTGTGGAACATGAAGAAGCCGAACCCTGCCAGCAGGCTGGCCGGCACACTGGGCCCCCACGAGGGCGTGAAGGCGATCACCAGCGAGCTCAGACCCAGCAGCGTCACCCCGGTGCGCGCCAGGCCATGCTCGCCGAGGCGCGGGATCAGCCAGCGCGCCACGGCCATATAGGCCATGCCCCCCAGACCGAACAGCGCCACCACGGCGCCGGCCGCCGAGAGAGAGAGCCCGAGCTCGTGGTGCAGGTGCGAAGCCCAGATGGCGAGTACGCCGAAGCCAGAGGCGCCCTCGATCAGAGCCACGATGAGCACGATGCGCGACCAGCGCCCGGTGAGGATCTGCAACGCTTGCCGACCGTAGGGCGGCCGTATAGCGACCCCAGGCGGCTGCACGGGCGACGGGGCCAGGGACTGCTCGGCGCGCTGGCGCCGGCCATCGCGCCACAGCAGCAGGCCGACCAGACCGAAGAGCACGGTCATGAAGGCAAAGGCCCAGCGCCAGCCCAGGGTGTCGGTGAACAGGCCGCCGATCAGCTGGCCGCCGGTGATGCCCAGCGTGGTACCCAGGCCCACGCGCGCCAGCGTCTCCTGGCGCAACTCGTAGTCCACCGCATCCCCGATCCAGGCCAGCGAGAGCGGGATGATGGCGGCTGCGCCCAGGGCCACGAGCATGCGCGCCAGCACCAGCCAGTCCAGGCTGGTCGCGAAAATGGCCAGCACGCTGCCCACGCTGCAACCCAGTGTGGCCCAGACCACGATGCGGAATTTGCCCAGCCGGTCACCGAGCGGGCCGTACACCAGCTGGCACAGGCCGTAGACCACAGCGAAGACCGAGATCACCTGCGCGGCCTGCGCCAGGCCGACCGAAAACTCGCGCGCCAGCTCGGGGAGCATGGCGTCGCACAGGCGCTGCGCCGCCATGCTCGCAAACGTGGCAAAGGACAGCAGCAGGACGGAGCGGCGCGTGGAAGCGGAGAGCGTGGCGGAACCGGAGGTCATGAATCAGGAAGGGACGTGCCGGTGGCAGCGATGCTGCCGCATCGCACCGGGTGTACTGAATCATAAACGTCGCCGAGTCCGCGCTCATGCGCGCCGGCACGGTGGCGCAGTTCAGCCCGGATGCGCCGGCAAGGGCTGCACCGAGGCGCCGTCGTAGCGCACACGCTCGCCCACGGTCAGAGGCCGGTCGAGCTCGAAGCTGCGGCGACTGCCATCGTCCATACGCAACTCCACCTGCCAGGCCAGCACCCGCTTCAGCTTCTTCTCGATCTGGTTGCCAGCGATACCGCCGCCGATGGCGCCGATGACGGTGGCCACATCACGGCCCGAACCGCGCCCGATCTGGTTGCCGACGATGGCTCCCAGAACACCGCCCGCCACGGCCCCCGTGCCGCCCGTGGGCACCTCGCGCTCGACAGGCGTGACCGCCGTCACGGTCGCGCAATCGAAGCAGACGGGCGCCGGCGCCGCGAGCACGGGCTCGGGAGCTGGCGTCGGGGTGGTGACGGCTGGTGAAGCTGCGGCTGCAGGTGCTTTCTTGACGGCCGCCGGCCGGGGCTTGGCGACCGGAGCCACCGCCACAGGCCTGGCTTCGACGGTGGTTGCCACCACGGTCGCGGCCGGGACTGCGACAGGCGGCGCGATGCTGACCTCGGGCACAGGCGTGCGCTGTGTGTAGACGAGCGCACCGCCCAGCCCCAGCACGGCCGCCCCGAGCACGCCCACGGCCACCCACAAACCCTTGGTTCCGGCGACCACGGCGCCGCTGCTCGTCACTTCACTCATCTGGATACCTCACTCTCTGGCAGGGAAGACCGGTGGCGACGCCACCGTCTGTCTTCAACGCAACCCTGTAAGACATCGTAGACAGCGCCCTACGGCGCGCAGGCATCCCGGGTGTAAAGCTGCGTAAAGCGCAGCGACCGCTTCAGAGATTGGGCGCAAGCAGGCGCTGCAGCTGCTGCTCGCTCATGCCGCGGCGACGCGCCAGGTCGTGCAGCTGGTCTTCGCCGATGCGACCGACATTGAAGTAGGTGCTCTGCGGATGCGCCAGGTAGAAACCGCTCACACTGGCGGCCGGTGTCATGGCCAGGCTCTCGGTGATGCCCATGCCGATCTCTTCGCACTGCAGCAGCTCGAACATCTCGCGCTTGACGCTGTGGTCCGGGCAGGCCGGGTAGCCGGGCGCCGGACGGATGCCCTGGTACTTCTCGGCGATCATGTCCTCGTTGCTGAGCTGCTCGCTCGCCGCATAGCCCCAGAGATCGGTGCGCACGCGCTGGTGCAGGCATTCGGCAAAGGCCTCGGCCAGGCGATCAGCCAAGGCCTTGAGCATGATGGCGGAGTAGTCGTCATGGTCGTCCATGAAGTACTTCTCCTTCTTGTCCACACCGATGCCGGCCGTGACAGCAAACATGCCCACGTAATCTGGCGCCACGCCCTTGGGTGCCACGAAGTCAGCCAGGCAACGGCTGGGACGCATCACGCCGTCCACCACCTGCTTTTCGGTCTGCTGGCGCAGGCCGTACCAGGTCAGCGCCACATTGTGGCGGCTCTCGTCGGTGTAGAGCTCGATGTCGTCGTCGTTCACGCTGTTGGCCGGGTACAGGCCCAGCACGGCGTTGGCCGTGAGCCAGCGGCCTTCAATCAGGCGCTGCAGCATGCGTTTGCCATCGGAGAACACGCGCTGTGCCTCCGTGCCCACGATCTCGTCCTTGAGGATGGCGGGGAAGGGCCCGGCCAGATCCCAGGTCTGGAAGAAGGGGCCCCAGTCGATGTATTTGGCCAGCTCGGCCAGGTCGAAATTCTTGAAGACACGGCGGCCGATGAACTTCGGCCTGGTCGGTGCATACCCATCCCAGACGATGGGGGTCCTGTTGGCGCGCACCTTGTCCAGCGACCACAGCGGCGTCTGCTTCTTGTTGGCGTGCTGCAGTCTTACTTTGTCGTAATCCGCATTGAGCTCGGCGATGTAGTTGGCCGCCTGCTCGGACAGCAGGCCTTGGGCCACACTCACGCTGCGCGAAGCATCAGGCACATAGACGACGGGGCCCTCGTAATGCGGCGCAATCTTCACGGCGGTGTGCACCCGGCTGGTGGTGGCACCGCCGATGAGCAGCGGAATTTTCTTGATGCGGAAGTGTTCGTCCTTCTGCATCTCGGCGGCCACGTACTGCATCTCTTCCAGGCTGGGTGTGATCAGCCCCGACAGACCCACGATGTCCGCGCCCTCGACCTTGGCCATGGCCAGGATCTCGTGGCAGGGCACCATGACACCCATATTGATGACCTCGAAGTTGTTGCACTGCAGGACCACGGTGACGATGTTCTTGCCAATGTCGTGCACGTCGCCCTTGACGGTGGCGATGACGATCTTGCCCTTGGCGCGCACATCCTGGCCCGCGGCTTCCTGCTGACGCTTTTCTTCCTCGATGTAGGGAATCAGGTGGGCCACGGCCTGCTTCATCACGCGCGCGCTCTTGACCACCTGGGGCAGGAACATCTTGCCGGCGCCGAAGAGGTCGCCCACGATGTTCATGCCGTCCATCAGCGGTCCTTCGATGACATGCAGCGGGCGGCCGCCCTTGGCCAGGATGGCCTGGTATGCCTCTTCCGTGTCTTCTGTGATGAAGTCGGTGATGCCGTGCACCAGCGCGTGCGAGAGGCGCTGCTCCACCGTACCGGCGCGCCATTCATTTTTCTTGCTGTCATCCTTGGCCGCGCCCTTGGCGGTCTCGGCAATCTCGACCAGCCGCTCGCCGGCATCGGGCCGGCGGTTGAGCACCACGTCCTCCACGCGCTCGCGCAGGGCGGGCTCCAGATCGTCGTAGACGCCGACCATGCCGGCATTGACGATGCCCATGTCCATGCCGGCCTTGATGGCGTGGTAGAGGAAGACGGTGTGGATGGCCTCGCGCACCGGATCATTGCCGCGGAAGCTGAAGGACACATTGGACACGCCACCGCTGACCTTGGCGCCGGGCAGGTGGTGCTTGATCCAGCGTGTGGCCTCGATGAAGTCCACCGCGTAGTTGTTGTGCTCCTCGATGCCCGTGGCGATGGCGAAGATGTTGGGATCGAAAATGATGTCCTCGGGCGGGAAATCGACCTCGTCCACGAGGATGCGGTAGGCGCGCTCGCAGATCTCGATCTTGCGCGCATAGGTGTCGGCCTGACCTTTTTCGTCGAAGGCCATCACCACGGTGGCCGCGCCGTAGCGCTTGATGAGCCGGGCCTGGCGCTTGAACTCGTCCACGCCCTCCTTCATGGAGATGGAGTTCACGATACCCTTGCCCTGGATGCAGCGCAGGCCGGCCTCGATCACGCTCCACTTGGAGGAGTCGATCATGATGGGCACGCGCGCGATGTCGGGCTCGCTGGCGATCAGGTTCAGGAAACGCACCATGGCGGCCTGGCTGTCGAGCATGGCCTCGTCCATGTTCACGTCCACGATCTGCGCGCCGTTCTCCACCTGCT
>CAMLNH010000082.1 GCA_946481355.1 uncultured Curvibacter sp. | reverse complement strand
ACTAGGCAGGGGCTCACGCCGGTCTGCAGTGGTCTTGCTCGCTGACATGGCCGTCCATTCAGCACATGCAATGAGTCTCCGGTGGGGACAACGTAAAACGGGGACAATCGGTGTGAGCAAATCCCTACCCAGGCTCTGGATTCCATGACCCGCGCGACACCGTCGGCCTTCCCATTATCTTTCACCGACCTTCCGTCAGAAGGGCTGGCCGACATCAAAACACAGTTGCACCCTGGGGAGAACGTCCAGGCCGTGCTGGAGGTTGACCTTGACAGCCGCTTGCGCTTTGGCCGCGGCCTGCTGGTCGCCACCGAAAGCCGCCTGCTGGCCCGTGAACCCGGGCAGGCTGGCTGGCAGAGCTGGGACTACCGGGCGGGGCTCCGGCTGACCCGGCATGACCATGCAGGGGTCGGCCATCTCGAACTGTCGGACGATCAAGGACGACTGGCGCACTGGTGCCATACCCTGGGCCAGAACCTGCACGCGGCGCGTCTGGCCGAGCAGGTGCAGCGCCGCCTGCACAGCCTGAGTACGGGTCAGCCCCTGCTGCTGCCGATCACCGACGACGGCCCGATCGATGTCGAGCCGACGCCCGTCCCGGCCTCGACCTGGAACCTGCTGCGCCTGTGGCGCTTCGCCCGGCCCTACAAGGGCCAGCTCCTGCTGGGTTTCGTGCTCACCCTGCTGGGGACAGCCGCCAGCCTGGTGCCTCCCTACCTGACCATGCCGCTGATGGACAACGTGCTGGTGCCCTATCAGAACGGTCAGGCCATCGACCCCATGCTGGTGGGCTGGTACCTGGGAGGCCTCTTCCTGGCCGCGCTGGTGGCCTGGGGGCTGACCTGGGCCAAGACCTACATCCTGGCCCTGGTGTCCGAGCGCATCGGCGCCGATCTGCGCACCACGACCTACGACCACCTGCTGCGCCTCTCGCTTGAATATTTCGGCGGCAAGCGCACCGGCGATCTGATGACGCGCATCGGCAGCGAGACCGACCGCATCTGCGTCTTCCTCTCGCTGCACCTGCTCGACTTCTTCACCGACCTGATCATGCTGCTGATGACGGCGGCCATCCTGTTCTCGATCAACCCCTGGCTGGCCGTGGCCACGCTGGTGCCGCTGCCCGTGATCATGTGGCTGATCGCCGCCGTGCGGCGCAAGCTCAAGACGGGTTTCGAGAAGATCGACCGTGTCTGGTCCGAGGTCACCAGCGTGCTGGCCGACACCATCCCGGGCATCCGCGTGGTCAAGGCCTTTGCCCAGGAAAAGCGCGAATCCGCGCGTTTTCACGAGGCCAACCGCCTCAACCTGGCCGTCAATGACCGCATCAACCGCATCTGGGCCCTGTTCTCGCCCAGCGTGTCCTTCCTCACCGAGATCGGCCTGCTCGTGGTCTGGGCCTTCGGCGTCTGGCTCGTGGCGCACGAACAGACCACGGTAGGCGTGCTCACGGCTTTCATCGCCTACATCAGCCGCTTCTACGGCCGGCTCGACTCCATGAGCCGTATTGTTTCGTGGTCCGAGAGCACGGCTTCGGCCACCAAGCGCATCTTCGACATCCTGGACCATGTCTCCAGCGTGCCCGAACCGGCGCAACCCGTGCATCTGAAGGAGGTGCAGGGCCGCATCGACGTGCGCAAGGTGGGCTTCCGTTACGGCAACCGCGAGGTCAACCGCGGTATCGACATCACGATCGAGCCCGGCCAGATGGTGGGTCTGGTGGGCCACAGCGGTTCGGGCAAGAGCACCCTGGTCAACCTGATCTGCCGCTTCTATGACGTCACCGAGGGCTCGATCCACATCGACGGTGTGGACATCCGCAACCTGCCCGTGGCCGAGTACCGTCGCAACATCGGCCTGGTGCTGCAGGAGCCTTTTCTCTTCTTCGGTACCATCGCCGACAACATCGCCTACGGCAAGCCCGAGGCCACACGCGAGCAAATCATCGCCGCCGCGCGCGCTGCCCATGCGCACGAGTTCATCCTGCGCCTGCCCCAGGGCTATGACTCCATCGTCGGCGAGCGCGGTCAGGGTCTGTCGGGTGGCGAGCGCCAGCGCATCTCGATCGCACGCGCACTCCTGATCGACCCGCGCATCCTCATCCTCGACGAGGCCACGGCCTCGGTGGACTCCGAGACCGAGAAGGAGATCCAGAAGGCCCTGGACAACCTGGTGCAGGGTCGCACGACCATTGCCATCGCCCACCGCCTCTCCACGCTGCAGCGCGCCGACCGCCTGATCGTGCTGGATCGCGGCCAGGTGGTGGAGGAGGGCACGCACGACGAGCTCATGGTGCGCCAGGGTGCCTACTACAACCTCTACCAGGCTCAGGCCCGCAACGTGGACACTGACATGGACGACGCCGAGCCCGGCCCCAACCCCGACCGCAAGGACGATGCCAAATGAACCACCGCACAGTGTCCGATCTGCGCAGCGTGGCTGATGGCCTGTTTCGCAACGCCTGGGGCAAGCTGGTGCTGCGCGGTGCCGACGGCCGCGTGCATGAGGGCGTGGTGCCGGTGCGTGCCTTTCCCATCCAGGCGCCCGAGCAGGACATTTCCTTGCTCGATGCCGATGGTCACGAGCTGGCCTGGATTCCCGAGCTGGCCGCTGTCCCCGAGCCGGCCCAGGGTCTGGTGCGCGCCGCGCTGACCGAGCGTGAATTCATGCCCGAGATCCAGGCCATCCTGTCGGTGAGCAGCTTTGCCACGCCCAGCACCTGGCAGGTGCGCACCGATCGTGGCGAGACCCAGTTTGTGCTCAAGGGGGACGAGGACATCCGCCGCCTGTTCGGCCACACCCTGCTCGTGACGGACTCCCATGGCGTCCAGTACCTGATCCGCGACATGACTGCGCTGGATCGTGAGAGCCGTCGCCTGCTGGATCGCTTCAAATAGATCACCATGACCGCTGTTTTTGATTTTTCCGAACCCGTGCTGCACCGCCTGGCGCAGGACGACGTGGCACGCGCGCTGGCCGAGGACGTGGGCACTGGTGACCTGACCGCCGGCCTGATCGACCCTGCGCGGCAGGCGCATGCCCGCATCCTGGCGCGCGAGAGCGCGGTGATCTGCGGTGTTGCCTGGGCCGAGGCGGCGCTGCAGCAGGTGGTGCCCGGGGCACAGGCCCGCTGGCATGTGCGTGATGGCCAGCGTTGTACAGCCGACCAGGTGGTGCTGGAGATCACCGGGCCGGCGCGCGGCCTGCTGACGGCCGAGCGCACCGTGCTCAACTTCCTGCAGCTGCTCAGCGCCGTGGCCACCAAGACTGCGGAGTATGTGGTGGCGGTGAACAGCGTCCCCGGCAACCGCGCCCGCATCGTCGACACGCGCAAGACCCTGCCGGGTCTGCGCATGGCGCAGAAGTACGCTGTGACCTGCGGCGGTGGGTTCAATCACCGCATCGGTCTCTATGACGCCGTGCTGATCAAGGAAAATCACATTGCAGCCGCTGGTGGTGTGACGGCCGTGCTGCAACGCGCTGCGGCCGTGGCACCGACGGCCAAGTTCGTCGAGATCGAGGTCGAGACGCTGGCCCAATTGCAAGAAGCCCTACAGGCAGGGACCTCCATGGTGCTGCTCGACAATATGGACCTGCCGACCTTGCGCGAGGCCGTGCGGATCAATGCCGGACGCGCCATCCTGGAAGTCTCGGGTGGTGTCAACCTGGGCACCGTGCGCGACATCGCGGCCACCGGCGTGGACCGCATTTCCATCGGGGCACTGACCAAGGATGTGAAGGCGGTGGATTTCTCCATGCGCTTTACGGAGCTGTGATGAGCACTGAAGCCAAAGTCATAGACGTCGAATACGAGCAGCCCGAGGGGGCGGTCTGTTCGACGCACCACGCCTGGGCGCGTGTGCCGATCGAGCCCTCGTCCACCGAGCGCGCTGCGCTCAAGGACAGGATCCGCCGCCTGCTCAAGGAGAAGAACGCGGTCATGGTCTCGCATTACTACGTGCATCCAGACCTGCAGGATCTGGCCGAGGAGACCGGCGGCATCGTCAGCGATTCGCTGGAGATGGCACGCTTCGGTCGCGATCACGCAGCCCGGACCCTGGTGGTCTCCGGCGTGCGCTTCATGGGCGAGACGGCCAAGATCCTCAGCCCCGAGAAGCGCATCCTCATGCCCGACCTCGATGCCAACTGCTCGCTGGACCTGGGCTGCCCCATCGATGAATTCAGCGCCTTTTGCGATGCGCATCCCGACCGCACCGTGGTGGTCTACGCCAACACCAGTGCGGCCGTGAAGGCGCGCTCGGACTGGCTGGTCACTTCCAGTTGCGCGCTGGACATCGTGCGCGCGCTCAAGGAGCAGGGGCACAAGATCCTCTGGGCGCCAGACCGGCACCTGGGGGGCTACATCGAGCGCGAGACCGGCGCCGACATGCTGATGTGGAACGGCTCCTGCATCGTGCATGACGAGTTCAAGGCCTTTGAGCTGGAGGAGCTCAAGAAAGAGCATCCCAGGGCCAAGGTGCTGGTGCACCCCGAATCGCCTGCGGCCGTGGTGGCGCTGGCCGACGCCGTAGGCTCCACGTCCGGCATCCTCAAGGCCGCGCAGGAGCTCGACGCGCCCGAGTTCATCGTCGCCACTGACAAGGGCATGATGCACAAGCTGCGCAGGCTCAATCCTGGCAAGGTTTTCATCGAAGCCCCAACGGCCGGCAACAGCGCCACCTGCAAGAGCTGCGCGCACTGTCCCTGGATGGCCATGAACGGTCTGGCGGGCGTGGCCCATGTGCTGGAGACCGGTGCCAACGAGATCCAGGTTGATCCGGCATTGATCCCGCGCGCCCGCGTCCCCATCGACCGCATGCTGGCCTTCACGGCCGCGCTCAAGGCCGGCCAGCCGGTGAGTGGTCTGGTGCCCAACATCGGCGCGGCCTGAGCCTGGGCGGCATAATCGGCGCGAACCAGGAGCCCACCTATGCCCCGCAGCGTGCTTGCCGTCTATCCCGGTACCTTCGACCCCATGACCCTGGGACATTCTGACGTGATCCGTCGGGCGGCCCAGTTGTTTGACCGGGTCATCGTGGGCGTCGCGGCGGCGCACCACAAGAAGACCATGTTCACGCTGGACGAGCGCATCGGCATGGTGCGCGAGGTCATGCACGACCAGCCCAATGTCTCGGTCGAGAGTTTCACCGGCCTGCTGCGCGACTTTGCCGTCGGGCGCGAGGCCAAGGTCGTGATCCGCGGCCTGCGGGCCGTGACCGACTTCGACTACGAGTTCCAGCTCGCGGGCATGAACCGCAGCCTCATGCCTGATGTGGAGACGGTCTTTCTCACGCCCGGCACGGCCTACCAGTTCATCTCCAGCACGCTGGTGCGCGAGATCGCGACGCTGGGCGGCGAAGCCGAGAAGTTTGTTGATCCCGTCGTGGCCACACGCCTGCAGGAAAAGATCCGCAGCCTCGGTCGCGGCTGAAGCATCCGGTTGCAAAGCCGTGGTCGGGCTGTCATCGGGCTGCCACGCCTGCGTCGCATAATTGACGCATGACCGAACTGATCCTGATCCGCCACGGCGAGACCGACTGGAATCGCGAACTGCGCTTTCAGGGACAGCTCGATGTCCCGCTCAATGCCACGGGGTTGGAGCAGGCGCGCCGTGTGGCCGAGCGCCTGGCAACCCAGCCACTGGACGCCTTGGTCAGCAGTGACCTGCAACGCGCTTTGCAGACGGCCCGGGCACTGGCGCAGCGCGCCGGCCATGCGGAGCCTGTGCTTGAGGTCGGCTTGCGTGAGCAGCACTTCGGCATGGTCGAGGGCCTGCGCGTGCCCGAGATCCAGCAGCAGCATCCCCAGGCCTGGGCCCAGTGGGTGCGCTTCGATGAGCATTACGCCTTTGACGGTGGCGAATGTGTCCGCGATTTCCATGCCCGCGTGCTGGCGGCCGTGGAGGGTCTGGCGCAACGTCACGCGGGCCAGACCGTGGCCGTGGTCACGCATGGCGGCGTGCTGGACATGGTCTACCGCAGTGCGCGCGGCCTGTCCCTGTCGGGGCCACGTGTGAGCGAGATTCCCAACGCGGGCATCAACCGCGTGCGGCTGCGTGAAGGGACGATCGAGATCCTGGACTGGGCCGATACACGCCACCTGGCCGACCTGCCGCCGCAGCCGGTCTATGACCAGCAGCGCCTGGCGCGTGAACGGGAAGCCGCAGCCCAGGCGACCGATAGCGCCTGAGATCACCGTGGTTTTCGGACCCGGCGGATAATCGGGGCACCATGGCCCTGATGATCACCGACGAATGCATCAACTGTGATGTCTGCGAGCCCGAGTGCCCCAATCAGGCGATCTACCTCGGGCCGGAGATCTATGAGATCGACCCGTCGCGTTGCACGGAGTGCGTGGGCCACTTTGACCAGCCCCAGTGCGTGCAGGTCTGTCCCGTGGCCTGCATTCCCGTGAATCCGCAGCACCTGGAAAGCCGGGAAACCCTGTGGCAGAAATACCAGCGTCTTACGGCCGCAGCGCAGACCCCGGCGGCCGGCAAGCCTTCGGCCACCTGATCAGTTCTTGGCTGGTGGCGCCCGGTAGGCTGGGATTTTTTCCTTGCTGCTGCTTTTTTTCTTGTCGGCCGTTTTCTGTGCTGCCTTGTCGGCTTCGCGCTGAGCCTTATCGGCTTGTTCGATCGCCTTGCGCGTAGCGGCTTCTTCCTTCAGCCGGGTCTTTTCCAGCGCATCCCCGGCGCGCTTTTCCTGTTTGACGTTGGCTTCATGTGCCTTGCGCTGTTCGGGCGTGCGGCTGTCGGTGGTGTCGATGGCGTTGCCGCCAGGGCAGGGCGTCTGGCTGTAGCTGTTGCCGCAGCGGTAGACGGTCTCGGCCTGCAGGCCGGTGCAGAGACCGAGCGCGATGATCGCGACGAGGTGTGACAGCGTTTTCATGCGGGTTCTCCTTCCTTTGGGGGCTGATCGGCCGGCCGGGGCGGCTTGGGCCGCGGGGGCTTGCTGGTGTGGATCAGCATGGTCGCTTTGGCCATGTCGCCGGCCAGCAGATCGGGCAGGGCCTTGAGGGAGCGGGTGATGCACTCCTCAATGGCCGTGCGGTGTTCTGGTGAGGGCTTCTTGAGCACCCAGTTGACGACCTCGGACTTCACGCCGGGATGCCCCACGCCGATGCGCAGGCGCCAGTAGTCGTCGGTGCCGAGCTGGGCGTGGATGTCGCGCAAGCCGTTGTGCCCGGCGTGGCTGCCGCCGAGCTTGAGTTTGACCTGGCCCGGCACGACATCCAGTTCATCGTGCGCGACCAGGATTTCATCCGGTTGGATCTTGAAGAAGCGCGCCAGTGCCGCGACCGATTTGCCCGAGACATTCATGAAGGTCTGGGGTTCGAGCAGCCAGACGGTCTGCCCTTTGACAGTGGTGCGTGCGACCAGGCCGTGGTAACCCTTGTCCATGCTCAGGTTCGCCTTGAGTTCGCGCGCCACGGCGTCGATCCACCAGAAGCCCGCGTTGTGGCGGGTGGCCTCGTATTCGGGGCCGGGGTTGCCCAGGCCGACAAACAGTTTGATCATGCGCGGATTATCGATGGATCGCGGGAACCGGACGCACCAAAGACAACGGCCCGCCGAAGCGGGCCGTTGTCAGCAAGCGCCAGGGCTTACTTCTTGGCGGCGGGGGCCTTGGCCGGAGCGGCAGCCTTGGTATCGGCGGCCGGGGCAGCTGCGGCGTCGGCCGCCGGGGCAGCGGCTGCCTCGGACTCGGCGGCGGCCGGGGTCACCACGGAGACGATCACGGGGTTGACCTTGCCGTGCGTCACGGCGCTCACGCCCTTGGGCAGCGTCAGGTCGGACAGGTGCAGCGAGCCACCCTTCTTCAGGCCGCTCAGATCCACGGCGATGAACTCGGGCAGATCCTTGGGCAGGCAGGAGACGTCCAGCTCGGTCACGACGTGGTTGATCAGGCACTGGTCCAGCTTGACGGCCGGGGAATTCTCTTCACCGCTGAAGTGCAGCGGCACCTTCATGTGCAGCTTGGTGTTGGCGTCCACGCGCTGGAAGTCGATGTGCAGCACCAGGGCCTTGTAGGGATGCATCTGCACGTCACGCAGCAGCACCTGGTTGCTCTTGCCGTTCAGCTCCATGTCCAGGATGGACGAGTGGAAGGCTTCCTTCTTCAGGGCATGCCACAGGGCGTTGTGGTCGAGCTCGATCAGCTGCGGCTCACCGCTGCCACCGTAGACGATGCCGGGCGTGCGGCCCGTGTTGCGCAGACGGCGGCTCGCACCCGTACCCTGCTTGGCGCGCTCAAAGGCGACGAATTTCATAACTTACTCCATCAGGAGCCCACCGCGACCAGTGTGGCTCCGGTTCAACAAAAAGCCCGCGCGGCAAGCGCGGGCCACTCCTTGCCTCAGAACAGGTCGTCCTGTTCCGAGAACAAACTCATGACCGACTCGCCCTTGGCGATGCGGTGGATCGTTTCGGCGATCAGCGGCGCCACATTGAGCTGCCGGATCTTGCCGCAGCCGGCAGCGGCCGGGCTCAGCGGGATGGTGTTGGTCACCACGACCTCATCCAGGGCCGTGCCCTTGGACAGGCGCTCGATGGCCGGGCCCGAGAAGATGGGGTGGGTGCAATAGGCGTAGACGTTCTTGGCACCACGCTCCTTGAGCACTTCGGCCGCTTTCACCAGCGTGCCGGCGGTGTCGATCATGTCGTCCATGATCACGCAGTTGCGGCCCTCGATCTCGCCGATCACGTGCATCACTTCGCTCACGTTGGCGCGAGGACGACGCTTGTCGATGATGGCCAGATCGCAGTTGAGCTGCTTGGCCAGTGCGCGGGCGCGCACCACGCCGCCCACATCGGGAGATACCACGATCAGGTCTTCATACTTTTTCTGACGCAGGTCGCCCAACAGCACCGGCGAGGCGTAGATGTTGTCCACCGGAATGTCGAAGAAGCCCTGGATCTGGTCGGCGTGCAGGTCCATGGTCAGCACGCGGGCCACGCCCACGGCCTGCAGCATGTTGGCGACGACCTTGGCCGTGATCGGCACGCGGGTGGAACGCGGGCGACGGTCCTGGCGGGCGTAGCCGAAGTAGGGGATGACGGCGCTGATGCGTTCGGCCGAGGCGCGCTTGAGCGCGTCGACCATGATGAGCAGCTCCATCAGCGAGTCGTTGGTCGGCGCGCAGGTGGACTGCACGACGAAGACGTCGCGGGCGCGCACGTTCTGGTTGATCTCGACCGTGACCTCACCGTCCGAGAAACGGCCGACCGTGGCCGCACCCAGTGAGATGCCGAGGTGTTTGGCGATGTCGGCGGCCAATGCCGGATTGGCATTGCCCGTGAAGATCATGAAATCCGGGGACGGAGCGACCTGCATGAACGATCCAGCGATGGGCGGCTAGTGACTCAGAAAAATTTGGCAGGGGAGGAAGGACTCGAACCCTCGCATGCCGGAATCAAAATCCGGTGC
>CAMLNH010000081.1 GCA_946481355.1 uncultured Curvibacter sp. | reverse complement strand
GACGAGCACAAGCATTTCGCCCGCGCGGCCCAGGCCTGCTTCGTCACGCAGCCGGCCCTCTCGAACGCCATCCGCGCACTGGAAGAGGAGTTCGGCTCTCCCATCGTGCGGCGCGGCCGCACTTTCGTGGGCTTCACGCCCGAAGGCGAGCGCCTGTTGGAGAGCGCGCGTCGCATGCTGCGCGAGGAACAGCTGCTCAAACAGGATCTCAGCAGTGTCAGTGGCCAGCCCCAGGGCAAGCTCGGTATCGGTGTCGTGCCATCAGCCGAGCCCGTGGCCGCACGCTTTGCGGCCATGCTGCAGGCGCGGCATCCGGGCATCACGCCCGTGGTGCGTTCCATGAGCTCACAGGAAATCGAGTCCGGGCTGGAGGAGCTCACGCTGGACATGGGCCTGGGCTTCATCGAGCGCGTGCGACCCGGCGCCCTGCGCACCGTGCCGCAGTACACCGAACACTATTTCCTCGTGCGCAAGGCTGCCCAGCCGGGCGAGCAGGGCATGCGCTTTGGCGAGCCCATGGCGTGGCGGGACGCCGCGGCCCTGCCGCTGTGCCTGATGACGTCCGAGATGTACAACCGCCACATCGTGGACGGTGCCTTTGCCGAAGCCGGCGCCCAGGTGCGGCCCGTGCTGGAGACCAATTCCCTGCTGACCCTGGCGCTGAGCGCCGTGGGCGGGGCGGTGAGCTGCATCATGCCCGGTGCCCTGGTGGGCGCGGTGCGGGCCTACCGCGAACTCGAGGCCCGACCTCTGAGCGGACCCGAAGTGCGCACTTCCATAGGCTTCATGGTGCAGACCAAGGAGCGCCACTCGCGCCCGCTCGAAGCGGCCCTGACGCTGGCGCAGGACGCGGCCTGGCTGCGCCATGCGGCGGCGCACAGCGGTTTGCTGCACGCCTGATGTCCCGGACAGGGGTTGGCAGCCTCTTTTAATAAGAATTGCTGTTATCTGCCGCATTGCATCATTTATTTTTTGAATGATGTCATGTTCCGATCGAATTTGACCCGGGCAGGCGCGCCCTTGAAACTCCGCGCATGCCTAGTTATGAATCGAGGGACATAGCATGAACCACCCAGGCCGCAAAGGCGAAATCCAGGCTGTGGCCGTTGCCACGGTCGACGACCTGCGCGAACGCATCCGTCGCAAGAGCAAGCTCAAGGGCCGCCAGGCCGACGAGAAGTCGCTGTCCGAAGTCGTCACCCTGATAGGCCCGAAGCCGGAGGGCGGCCACCGTCGCGACCTGCTGATCGAGCACCTGCACAAGATCAACGACGCCTACCGCTGCCTGCACGATCGGCACCTGGTGGCCCTGGCCAAGGAGATGAACATCCCCATGGCCGAGGTCTACGAGGTCGCGACCTTCTACCACCACTTCGAGGTGGTCAAGGGAGATGGTGTTGCGCCCGGTCTGACCGTGCGCGTCTGCGACGGCCTGAGTTGCGAAATGGGCGGCGCCCAGAGCCTGATGGCCAAGCTGCAGACCGCGCTGGGCTCCGATCCGTCCAAGGTGCGCGTGATCCCCGCGCCCTGCGTGGGCCGCTGCGAGCAGGCCCCCGTGGCCGTGGTGCACCAGAACCCCGTGCTCCATGCCACCCCCGAGAGCGTGGCCAAGGCTGTCAAGGCCGCGGCCAGCACGCACCCCAAGTCCAACGGCAAGTCCGGCTTCGAGCCGGCGGCGCTGGCGCTCAAGTCGATCTCGCCCGCGCCCAGCCAGCAGCAGGTCTCGCCCGATTACGTGGGCTTCGAGGCCTACAAGGCCAAAGGCGGCTACCAGATGATTGCCGAGCTGCTGAATGGCAGCCGCGAGATCGAGCCCATCATCAAGGCCATGGAAGACTCGGGTCTGCGCGGCCTGGGCGGCGCCGGTTTCCCGGCCGGTCGCAAGTGGCGCATCGTGCGCGACCAGCCCGCGCCCAAGCTGATGGCCGTGAACATCGATGAAGGCGAACCCGGCACCTTCAAGGACCGCACCTATCTGGAGCGCGATCCGCACCGTTTCCTCGAAGGCCTCCTGGTCGCCGCCTACGCCGTGGGCGTGGGCGCCTGCTATATCTATCTGCGCGACGAATACCACGGCGCGCGTGCCCTGCTCGAAGCCGAACTGGTCAAGCTGCAGGCCAACCCGCCCTGCGCGCTGCCGCTGATCGAGCTGCGCCGCGGTGCCGGCGCCTACATCTGCGGCGAGGAGTCCGCCATGATCGAGTCCATCGAAGGCAAGCGCGGTGAACCCCGCATGCGCCCGCCCTACATTGCCCAGGTCGGCCTGTTCGGTCGGCCCACGCTGGAGCACAACTTCGAGACGCTCTATTGGGTGCGCGACATCGTGGAAAAGGGCGCGAGCTGGTTCAGCAGCTTCGGCGCCAACGGCCGCAAGGGCCTGCGGTCTTTCAGCGTCAGCGGTCGCGTCAAGCACCCCGGCGTCAAGCTGGCCCCGGCCGGCATCACCATCCGCGAGCTCATCGACCAGTACTGCGGCGGCATGCTCGACGGCCATGAGCTCTACGCCTATCTGCCGGGCGGCGCCTCGGGCGGCATCCTGCCGGCCAGCATGGGCGACATCCCGCTGGACTTCGACACCTTGCAGCCCTACGGCTGTTTCATCGGTTCGGCTGCGGTTATCGTGCTGAGCCAGCACGACACGGCGCGTCAGGCCGCCGTGAACATGATGCGCTTCTTCGCGCACGAAAGCTGCGGCCAGTGCACGCCCTGTCGCGTGGGCACGGCCAAGGCCGTGCAGCTGATGGAGCAGGAGAGCTGGGACAACGAGCTGCTGGAGGACCTGAGCCAGGTGATGGTGGATGCCTCCATCTGCGGCCTGGGGCAGGCCGCGCCCAACCCCATCCGCTGTGTCCAGAAATATTTCCCGCAAGAACTGGGAGCCTGAAGATGAATGCACCCGCCAAACTGAATGAAGTGATGCCCCAGGTTGTCGAGTTCACGCTCGATGGCCGCAAGGCCCAGGCCTATGCAGGCGAAACCATCCTGACCGTCGCCAAGCGCATGGGCATGGAGATCCCGCACCTTTGCTACAAGGAAGGCTATCGCGCCGACGGCAACTGCCGTGCCTGCGTGGTCGAAATCAAGGGCGAGCGCACGCTGGCCCCGAGCTGCTGCCGCAGCGCCACCGCCGGCATGGAAGTGCAAGCCAAAAGCGAACGTGCCGTCAAGAGCCAGAAGATGGTGCTCGAGATGCTGCTGTCCGACATGCCTGACGAAGGCTACAAGTGGGACGAGCAGGACGAATCCCTGCAGCACGGTGAACTCTCGCTGTGGGCCGACAAGACGGACGTGACCGTGCGCCCCGCGCTCAAGGCCCTGCGCCGCGAGCAGCCCAAGGCCGACATTTCGCACCCGGCCATGGCCGTGAACCTGGACGCCTGCATCCAGTGCAATCGTTGCGTGCGTGCCTGCCGCGAAGAGCAGGTGAACGACGTGATCGGCTACGCCCTGCGCGGCAGCCACAGCGAGATCGTGTTCGACCTGGGCGACGCCATGGGCGACAGCACTTGCGTGGCCTGCGGCGAATGCGTGCAGGCCTGCCCGACGGGTGCTCTCATGCCCAAGAGCCATATCGGCTCGCAGGTGGTGGACAAGAAGGTCGACTCGGTCTGCCCCTTCTGCGGCGTGGGCTGCCTGATCACCTACAACGTCAAGGACAACAAGATCCTCAGCGTGGACGGGCGCGACGGCCCGGCCAACCACAACCGCCTCTGCGTCAAGGGCCGCTTCGGCTTCGACTATGCGCACAACCCGCAGCGTCTGACCAAGCCGCTGATCCGCAAGGCTGGCGTGCCCAAGGACCCGGAGGCCATCGACGAGCTCAACCGCCAGATGAGCGATGATCCTTCGATCATCTCCACCATGTTCCGCGAAGCGACGTGGGAAGAGGCGCTGGACCTGGCTGGCGGCGGGCTCAAAGGCCTGCGTGACAAATACGGCAAGAAGGCCCTGGCCGGCTTCGGCTCAGCCAAGGGCAGCAACGAAGAGGCCTACCTGTTCCAGAAGCTGGTGCGTACGGGCTTTGGCAGCAACAACGTGGACCACTGCACGCGGTTGTGCCATGCCTCCAGCGTGGCCGCCCTGCTCGAAGGCGTGGGCTCGGGCGCCGTGTCCAACCAGGTGAACGACGTGGAGCATTCGGGCCTGATCATGCTGATCGGCTCCAACCCCACGGCCAACCACCCGGTGGCCGCCACTTGGTTCAAGAACGCGGCCAAGAAGGGCACCAAGATCGTGCTGGCAGATCCGCGTATCACCGACATCGGCAAGCACGCCTGGCAGACCCTGCAGTTCAAGCCCGATACCGATGTGGCCATGCTCAACGCCATGATCTACACGGTGATCGAGGAGGGCCTCGCAGACAAGGAGTTTCTCAAGAGCCGCACGAGCAACTTCGAAGCGCTCAAGAAGAACGTTCAGGGCTACAGCCCTGAGGCCATGGAGCCCATTTGCGGTATTCCCGCGCAACAGTTGCGCGAGGTGGCGCGTGAGTTCGCCAAGTCCAAGGCCTCGATGATCCTCTGGGGCATGGGTGTGAGCCAGCACGTGCACGGCACGGACAACGCCCGTTGCCTGATCGCCCTCTGCGCGGTGACGGGCCAGATCGGCAAGCCCGGTTCCGGCCTGCACCCGCTGCGCGGCCAGAACAATGTGCAGGGCGCCAGCGACGCCGGCCTGATCCCCATGATGTTCCCGAACTACCAGCGTGTGGACAACAAGGAAGTGCACCAGTGGTTCGAGAAGTTCTGGGGCACGAAGCTGGACGACAAGCCCGGCTACACCGTGGTGGAAATCATGCACAAAGCCCTAGTGGACGACAGCGATCCGCACAAGATCCACGGCATGTATGTCGAGGGTGAGAACCCCGCCATGAGCGACCCGGACCTGAACCACGCTCGCCATGCCCTGGCCGAGCTCAAGCACCTGGTCGTGCAGGACATCTTCATGACCGAGACTGCCTGGCTGGCCGACGTGATCCTGCCCGCCACGGCCTGGCCCGAGAAGACCGGCACCGTGAGCAACACCGACCGCATGGTGCAGCTGGGCAAGCAGGCCGTCACGCCCCCGGGCGAGGCCAAGCCCGACCTCTGGATCATCCAGCAGATCGCCCAGCGCATGGGCCTGAACTGGAACTACCGCGGCGAGCACGCCGGCGTGGCCGAGGTCTATGAGGAGATGCGCCAGGCCATGCACACGGCCATCTCGGGCATCACCTGGGACCGTCTGCAGAAGGAGTCCAGCGTGACCTATCCCTGCCTGAGTGCGGACGATCCGGGCCAGCCCATCGTTTTCGTGGACAAGTTCGACACCAAGGACGGCAAGGTCAAGCTGGTGCCCGCCGACATCATCCCGGCCAACGAACGGCCTGACGCCGAGTTCCCCTTCGTGCTGATCACGGGCCGCCAGCTCGAGCACTGGCACACGGGCAGCATGACGCGCCGCTCGGGCGTGCTCGACGCGATCGAGCCTATTGCCACCGCGTCCATGTGCGGTGCAGACATGGCGGACCTGGGCCTGCAGCCCGGCGACGTGATCACCGTGGCCTCGCGCCGCGGCCAGGTGGCCATCCACCTGCGCCAGGACGACGGTACGCCGCGCGGCGCGGTCTTCATTCCCTTTGCCTACTACGAGGCAGCGGCGAACCTGATCACGAACGCGGCATTTGATCCCGTTGCCAAGATCCCGGAGTTCAAGTACTGCGCGGTCTCGATCCGCCGTGGCGGCAAGCCGGCCAAGACACAGGGCTTCGGGGCGGCGGAAGTGATGCTGGGCTGAATCAAGCTCTGCAAGCAGAAACGAAAAGGCCTTGCACTTTTGTGCAAGGCCTTTTTCCTTGGCTTGGTTCTTTGTGACTCAGTTCAGAAGCTGAACACACCCGAGACCAGGAAGGTGCCCATGCGGCCAGAGACGGCGCCGTCACCCGCTTCCATGTCGTAGCTGGACAGCGACAGGCGCAGGGCGGCATTGGGGGTGAAGGCGTACTCCGCCCCACCGCCGAACATGACGCCGGTCTTGGTCTGGCTGTCTTTCACGATCAGGACATAGCCGGGATCGGCAGACAGTTTGGAGGTCAGGCTGGTCACGCCCAGCTTGCCGAAGAAGGACCAGTTGCCTACGGGTTGGTTGAATACGGCCGATACGCCGTAGCCGGAGACCTTCACCTTGCCGTTGGTGAGCTTGATGTCGCCGGTCGAGATGTGCTCGGCTTCAACGGCAATGTTCTCGTTGAATTTGACGCCGCCGAAGAAACTGACGGCGCTTGCGGACTCCGATTTGGTCTGGCCGGAATTGGTGTCCTTGACGCTGGAGAAGGCGCTGCCACCGCCCAGGCCCACATAGCCTTTGAGGTTTTGAGCCATGGCGATCGAGGAGAGGCTGGTCAGCACGGCCAGAGCGAGAACTTTGAATTTCATGGTGTTGATCGAAATGAAGTGGGTGAAATGCCCAGCCGGCGCTCCTGCATGGAGACGCCAAGCCTAGGCCGGTGGACTATATGAAAAGGCACCCTGTCTCCCTATCCCTCTTTTGGGGGATGGCGCAACACCGGTTGTCTTGGCACTTGCGACAATTTGTCGCAGCTCAGCGCATATGCAGGTCTTTGCCTATCCGCTACAGTGGCAGCTGTATGAACAAGAGTCCGTCTCTGCCGGTGGCCGTCGTGATGCGCAAGGTGCGCATCACCGGGCCCATGAGCCAGTGGCAGCCTTGGCGCTGGGAGCTGGCCGATGTGGTGCTGGAAGAAGCAGCCTTTGGCGGTGAGCCGCGCCTGCTGCGCCAGGACGAGAACGGCGAACAATGGCTGCACCCTGGTTTTACCGTGGCACTGTTCCGCGACGATGCCGAAGGCTATTACCTCAACGCCACCACGCCCGCCCCTTGCTGGTTCGTTCTCTGGCGCATGGAGGAAGAAGCCTCGGTGGCTGATGAGCCCATCGCGCGTCCGGTGGCGGTTTCCGTGAGCTACCACGATGCCGGCCGCTGGCTGGATGCCCAGGAGACGGTCGAGCAGGTGGGCGCCCCGCCCGAGATCGTGGCCTGGTTCCGGGCCTTTGCCGATGAGCACTACGTGATCGAACCCAAGCGCCGCAAGCGCCCGGACAGCTTCAAGCCGCTGACCGACCGTTTCGGCAACCCGGCCTCGGTGAGCACCGAGAAAAAATACGGTGGGGGCGAACATGGCTGAAGGCTTTCTGGGCCGCTGGTCCCAGCGCAAGCAGGCGCTGCGCGAGGGCAAGCCTGTCGAGGAGCCGCCGGCATCGGCCGCCCCGCAGTCTGTACCGGCGGTCACTGCGCGCACGGAGCCTGTCCGCGCCGAAACCGGGGCCGCTCCCGAGATCGAAGCCCCCCCTCCGCCCACGCTGGAGGATGCGCAGGCCCTGACGCCGCAATCCGATTTCCGGCGCTATGTCGTCGGCGATGTGGACCCCGAGGTCAGGCACGCCGCGATGCGCAAGCTGTTTTCCGATCCGCACTTCAACGTGATGGACGGGCTGGACATCTATATCGAGGACTACAACACCCCCAATCCCCTGCCGGCTTCGATGCTGCGCCAGATGACGAGTGCGCGCGTTCTGGGGCTGCTGGAGGACGAGGACAAGGATAAGAAGCCGCCCGCATCGGCGACGCAGGTCGACACCACGATGGTCCCTGCCCCCGCAGAGGCGGCCGAGCCCCCTGCGGCAGCGCAGGCGGCGGCATTCGAAACACCGCAAGAGACAACACACCATGACGACCCTGATCTGCGATTGCAACAAGACCATGCCTCTGGATCCCAAGGGTCTGGGCGCGGCGCTTGACGAAACGCTGACACCGCACAGCACCCTGTGCCGGCGCGAAGCCGGTGCCTTCCAGCAGGCCCTCGGCCACGGGGAAGACCTCGTGGTGGCCTGCACCCAGGAGGCGCGCCTCTTCGGTGAGATTGCCGAACAGACCGAAGGCGTGCAGGCCGTCCCCATCCGCTTTGTCAACATCCGCGAGACCGGCGGCTGGAGCAAGGACGCGGCCAAGGCCATGCCCAAGATGGCCGCCTTACTGGCCGCGGCGCGCCTGCCCGACCCCGAGCCGGTCCCCACCGTGACCTACAAGAGCGCAGGTCGCCTGCTCATCATCGGCACGCTGGACGCGGCCGAGCGTGCCGCCGACCTGCTTGCAGATACCCTGGATGTGACCCTGTTCAGCACCGGTGCCGGTGCTGATGGCGGTCTGCAGGAGCGCCGCTACCCCGTGCTGACCGGGCGCATCGAGGCGCTGACAGGCTGGCTGGGCGCCTTCGAACTCAAGCGCCAGACCAGCAACCCCATCGACCTCGACCTGTGCACGCGCTGCAATGCTTGCATCGCTGCCTGCCCCGAAAATGCCATCGGTTTCGACTATCAAATCGATAGCAAACTTTGTACCTCGCACCGAGTCTGCGTGCAAGCCTGCGGCGTGGCCGGGGCGATCGACTTCACGCGCGAGCCGCAGTCCGAGAGCGAGACCTTCGATCTCGTGCTGGATCTGCGCGGTACCCCGGCCTTCAGCCAGCACGCCAGGCCCCAGGGCTATTTTCTCTGGGACGGTCACGATCCGCGCGCCCTGATCGAGCTGCGTGGCCTGGTCGGCGAGTTCGAGAAGCCCAAGTTCTTTACCTACAAGCAGAAGCTCTGCGCGCACAGCCGCAACGAGAAGACGGGCTGCAATGCGTGCATCGAGGTCTGCTCGGCCTCGGCCATCAGCTCGGAGAAAGATCGCCAGCAGATCAAGGTCAACCCCAACCTCTGCGTGGGCTGTGGGGCCTGCACCACGGTCTGCCCCAGCGGTGCGCTGGCCTTCGCCTACCCGCGCGCCAGCGAGCAGGGTGTGAAGTTCAAGACCCTGCTCTCGGCCTACCAGCGCGCGGGCGGGCGCGAACCGGCCTTGCTGCTGCACAGCCAGCAGGCCGGCACTCGCCTGATCGGCGACCTGGGTCGCGCCGCGCGTGTGGATGCCGAGGTGCGTGGCGTGCCCGCCCGTGTGATTCCGGTGGCGCTCTGGCACAGCGCCTCTCTGGGCCCCGAGGTCTGGCTGACCGCCGTAGCCTATGGTGCTCGCAATGTCTGGGTGCTGATGACGGGGGAGGAGGCGCCGCAGTACCTTGAAGCCGTGCGCGCGCAGATGAACGTCGCGCAGGCCATCCTCACCGGCCTGGGCTACACGGGGGAGCATTTCCGCCTGCTGCACGCACGCGATGCGCGTGACCTGGCGGCGCTGGATGCAGACTTGCAGCTTGCACCGGCCCAAGGCGTCAGCAAGACCGCCAGCTTCGCCGTGCAGGCCGACAAGCGTGCCACGCTGGAACTTGCGCTCGACCATCTGGTCGAGCAGGCGCCGGCCCGGCCCGAGGTGATCGTCTTGCCCGCGCAGGGTTCGCCGCTGGGTGCGCTGGCTGTGAACAAGGATGCCTGCACGATGTGCCTGAGCTGCGTGAATGCCTGTCCGGCCAGCGCGCTGCAGGACAACCCGAACGCGCCGCAGCTGCGCTTCATCGAGAAGAACTGCGTGCAGTGCGGCCTGTGCG
>CAMLNH010000080.1 GCA_946481355.1 uncultured Curvibacter sp. | reverse complement strand
GGTGCATGGCATTGCCGACCCGACCGCTTTTGTGGAGATGCAGAGCGCCTACCGCCAGACCCTGGAGAGCGCGGGCAACAGCGCGCGCCTGGTGCAGGTGTACAGCGACCACAACACGCACAGCTATCTGAGCGACCCGACCTATGTGGCCCTGTTCGAAGCGCTGCTGCAGTGGGTGGAGAAGGGTGAGAAGCCCACACCGGCTTCGGTGGCCGCGGGCTGCAAACGCGCCGAAGCCAGCTTTGGCGCGGGTTGCAAGATCCAGCCGGCCTACCAGCCCGCACCGCTGGAGGCGCGGGTAGCGCCGCGGCAGTGATGCCCACGCCAGCCTGGCAATAAAAAAGCCGCCTTCGGGCGGCTTTTTTGTTGGTCACAGGGAGATCACATCAGCACGTCGCGGATCGATGCATCCTTGCCAAACTGCGCCTTGGCATAGGGACACAGCGGCATGACCTTGGTCTTCGTCTCGCGCGCCCAGGCCACCAGCGCATCGAGCAGCTTGCGGCCTATGCCCTGGCCGGCCAGGGAGGGATCGACTTCGGTGTGGTCGATGATGATCAGCGTGGGGTTGGCCCGGCTGTAGGTCATCTCGGCGAGGTGGCCGCCCTCGGGGCGGGCGATGTAGAAGGCGCCTTTGGAGTCGGCTTCCTGATGTTGCACGGTGTGGGTCATGGGCCCCATTGTGCAGCCTGCGACTTCAGGCGCCTTCGATGCGGTTGCGGCCCTGCTGCTTGGCGGCGTAGAGCTGCCGGTCCACGGCCTGCAGCAGCGCGCTGTGCTGCGCCGCCGCATCAGGGATGGCGGTGCCCACGCCGATGCTCAGCGTCACGCGCTGGCCGTGGGGCGAGAGCTTGTGTTCCAGGGCCTGTTGAGCGATGAGGCGCTGGCAGCGCTCGGCCACCTCGCGTGCGCCCTGGGCGTCGGTCTCGGGCAGCAGGATGACGAACTCTTCCCCGCCGAAGCGCGCCACCACGTCACGCGGCCGCACCGCGGCCTGGCCCAGGGCCTGGGCGATGGTGACCAGGCAGGTGTCCCCCTGCAGGTGGCCATAGAGGTCGTTGTACTGTTTGAAGAGGTCCACATCCAGCATGAGCAGGGACAGGGGCGTGTGGTCGCGGCTGGCCTGCGCCCATTCGCGTTCCAGGCTGGCGTCGAACTGGCGGCGGTTGGCGATGCCGGTCAGGCCGTCCTTGAAGGACAGGGCTTCCAGCTCCTGCTGCAGCACCAGCAGCTTTTCCTCGGTCTTCTTGCGTTCGCTGATGTCGAACATGAAGCCCACGAGCGACTCCACCTCACCAGCGGCGTTGCGCACCACGTGCACCACGTCGCGGATCCAGACGTAGCCCTTGTCTTTGGTGAGGGCGCGGTAGTCGGCCTCGTGGTCCACGCCGCACTTCGATTGCGAGACGCAGAAGTTCACCACCCGCTCCCGGTCTTCGGGGTGCATGCGCGCGGCCCAGTCTTCGGCGCTGACCCAGCTGTCTTGCGACCAGCCCAGCAGGGTTTCGATCTGCGGGCCGATGTAGCTGAACGTCATCGTGGCCCAGTCGATCTTCCAGGGGATGGCTTTGGTTGACTCCAGAAGGGTCTTGTAGACGGCGTGCTCGCCGGTGAAATCGCTGGGGTCGGGCATGGGGAAGGTGGTGGCGCAATGGAGGGGCTAGGGCCTGAATTTAACGGATACCGGGCCAGGCACCCGGGCTGAGGCAAAACCGGCGCAGTCTCACGCGCTGCAGGCAGGGCTGCGCGTGGCGGTGCTCATGACGGCTCGCCCGTGGACAGCTAGGGCGCAAGCCTTGCGGCTTCTTCGTAGAAGGCTGCAATCAGGGGCGACTGCCTGCGCTCTGCGCGGCAGATGATGTGCACGCGGGTGCACATGGCGCTGTCGGTCAGCCGCAGCTTGACCAGCCGCGGGTCGGGCACGTAGGCAGTCTCTGCCACCACGCCCAGCCCCAGGCCCTGGGCCACGGCCTCGCGCACGGCTTCGCGGCTGCCCATCTCCACGGCCGTGTGGATCTGGATGCCGCGGCCGGCCAGTTCCTGCTCGAAGACGCGGCGGGTGGTGGAGCCCTCTTCACGGATGACGAAGCGCTGCCCTTGCAGCTCGCGGATGGATATGGCACCGCGCTGGGCCAGCGGGTGCGCCACGGGGGCGAAGACCACGAGGTTCTGCACACGGTAGGGCATGCTGTGCAGGTCCGCCACCTCGGCGTGGTTGAGCACCAGGCCCACGTCGCCCTGGTAGTCGCAGATCTTGGCGGTGATGCTGCGCGAATCCCCCACGCCCACGGCCACGCTGACCTGCGGATAGGCCTGGGCATAGGCCTTGAGGATGGGCACGACGTTGTACGGCCCGATGGCGTGTACGACCAGGCGCCCTGCATAACGGCTGCGCGCCGCGGCCAGCAGGGCATGGGCGTCTTCTTCGGCGCTGAAGGCGCGGCGGGTGTGATCGAGCAGCGAGCGGCCGAAGGCCGTGAGCTCGAGCCGGCGCCCGCGCCGGTAGAGCAGCTCCACGCCGTATTCCTGCTCCAGCCGCTGGATGTGCGCCGAGACGGTGGGCTGCTGCAGCTCCAGCGCGCGGGCGGCAGCGGTCATGCTGCCCCAGCGGGCGGTGGCATCGAAGGCCTTGAGCGCGGCGAGAAGACTGAGTCCTGACATAGATGCGGTCTATGGATGGCTTCATTCTGAGACAGGCAAGTTTCATTTGGATGACACCTTGCCTGCGCAAACTGGCAAGGCCTCCTGCGGGAAGCAAGCGCACTCCGGGCCGGCCCTGCACAGGGGCGGCCCGGAGCCTCGGTAGATCCACCACGAGAGACCGCCATGCCCCAACCCGATGCCCTGCTTGCCTTGCGCAATGTCTGTGTGACCTATCCGGACGGCCACGTGGCCCTGCACAACACGAACCTGCAGGTGGGGCCGGGAGAGTTTCTGGTGCTGCTGGGTGCCTCGGGGGCCGGCAAGTCCACGCTGCTGCGCAGCATCAACGGCCTGGTCCGCCCCACAGGCGGGGAGGTCGTGGTGCCGGACCTGCCCGCCACGGGCCTGTTCGGGCGGCATCTGCGTGAGCACCGCCGCCGCTGCGCCATGGTGTTCCAGCAGCACCATCTGATCGGCCGGCTGTCGGTGCTGGACAACGTGCTCATCGGCAGGCTTGCCAGCCGCGGCCTGCTGGGCACGCTGCTGCCCTGGCGCCGTGAAGACAAGCTGGCCGCACTGGCCGTGATCAACCGCGTGGGCCTGCTGCCCAAGGCGCTGGCGCGCGCGGACACGCTGTCGGGCGGGCAGCAGCAGCGCGTGGGCATTGCGCGCGCCCTGGTGCAGCGCCCGCGCCTGCTGCTGGCCGACGAGCCCGTGGCCAGCCTGGACCCGGCCACGGCCGAGGACGTGCTCAACCTGCTGCACGGCATCTGCAAGAAGGACGGCCTGGCGGCCATCGTCAGCCTGCACCAGGTGGAGCTGGCGCGCCGCTATGCCGACCGCATCGTCGGGCTGCAGCAGGGCCGCGTGGTGTTTGAGGGCACCCCTGCCGATCTCAACGCCAGCGCCGTCTCCAGGCTGTATGTCTCCCGCCCCTCGGCGCTGCCCGCGATCGGCAGCGCCGAGACCCCTTCCTCCTCACTCCCCCACCCTTCCCACCCGCCCAAGGAGCTGCAACCATGCTGAACCGCCGTCTCGCCACCCAACTCGCCGCCGCCGCGCTGCTGGCCTGCGCCCTGCCCGCTTACGCCCAGGGCAAGAACCCCGACAAGCTGCGCGTGGCGCTGCTGCCCGACGAAAACGCGGCCAGCATCATCCAGAACGCGCAGCCTTTGAAGCGCCATCTTGCGCAGGTGCTGGGCAAGGAGATCGAGATCACGGTGACCACCGACTACTCGTCCATGATCGAGGCCATGCGCTTCGGGCGCATCGAGGTGGCCTACTTCGGCCCCTTCTCCTATGTGCTGGCCAAGTCCAAGGCGCCGGCCATCGAGCCCTTTGCGGTGGGTGTGGAGCGCGGCTCGCCGACCTACCAGTCGGTGCTGATCGCCACCGCGGGCGGCCCGGTCAAGACGCTGGCCGACGTGCGCGGCAAGCCCTTCGGTTTTGGCGACCAGGCCTCGACGTCCAGCCATCTGGCACCGCGGGCGCACCTGCTGAAGAAGTACCAGCTCGACGGCGAGAAGGACTACCGCCCGGTCCACCTGGGCACGCACGATGCCGTGGCACGTGCGGTGCAGGCCGGCCAGGTGCCGGCCGGCGCGCTGTCCAAGCCCATACTCGACACGCTGATTGCGCGCGGCATCGTCGACAGCAACAAGATCGTGCAGCTGGACCTGTCGGCCCCGATCCCGAACTACCCCGTGGTGATGCAGGCCAGCCTGGCGCCGGCGCTCAAGCAGGCCATCCGCACGGCCTTCCTGGAGATGAAGGACAAGGAGATCCTCAAGGCCTTCCGTGTCGAGTCCTTCGCGCCGACGAACGACCAGGCCTATGACGTGCTGCGCGAGACCGCGACCATCCTCGAACTCGACCTGGGAAGCATGAAGTGAGCAGCCTGGCGCTCGAGTCCATTGTTGCCTCGGACCGGCGGCGCCAGCTGCGGGGCCTGGGCTTTGCCGCGGGGGTGCTGGCGGTCTGCGCGCTGGCGCTGCACATCACGGGCTTCTTCGATCTGCAGCGCTTCATCGAAGGAGTGCCCGCCATCCAGCAGCTGGGCTCGGAGATGGTGCCGCCCAACTTCAGCCGCTGGCAGCACTGGCTCATACCGCTGCGCGACACGCTGGCGATGTCGGTCGCGGGCACGGCGCTGACGGTGCTGCTCTCGCTGCCGCTGGCGCTGCTGGCCGCGCCCAACACCACGCCCCACCCCCTGCTGGGCCGCGTGATGCGTGCGCTGCTGGCGGCCTTCCGCTCGGTGCCCGAGATCATCCTGGGCATCATCTTCGTGGCGGCGGTGGGATTCGGTGCGCTGCCCGGCGTGCTGGCCCTGGCACTGCATTCGAGCGGCATGGTGGGCAAGTTCTACGCCGAAGCGATCGAGCATGTGGACCCCAAGCCGCTGGAGGCGGCCCTGGCCGCGGGCGCGAGCCGCTTCCAGGTGATCACGCATGCCGTGCTGCCACAGGTGCTGCCACAGCTGGCCGACATCACCATCTACCGCTGGGAATACCACTTCCGCGCCTCGGCGGTGCTGGGCATCGTCGGTGCCGGCGGCATCGGCTTCGAGCTCATGGCCGCGTTGCGGCTGGTGCGCTACGACGAGGTCTCGGCGATTCTGCTGTCGGTGCTGGCCTGCGTGCTGGTGGTCGACAGCATCGGCGCCGCCCTGAGAAAACGACTGAAATGACAAACACCTCTTCCCTGCCCAAGATCGTCGTGACCCAACCCGTGCATGCGGAGGTGCTGGCCAAGCTGCAGGCCCACGGCCGCGTGGTGATGAACCCGGGGCCCGAGCCCTGGAGCGACGACGTGCTGATGGCGCACCTGCAGGAAGCCGAAGGCCTGCTGGCCTTCATGCCCGACCGGGTGGACCGCCGCACACTGGAACAGGCGCCCATGCTGCGCACCGTGGCCTGCGCGCTCAAGGGCCACGACAACTTTGATCTGCGCGCCTGCGCCGAAGCCGGCGTGAGCGTGAGCTTTGTGCGCGATCTGCTGACCGAACCCACCGCCGAGCTCGCCATCGGGCTGGCGATTGCGGCGGCGCGCCATGTGCTGGCCGGTGACCGCGCGGTGCGCCGCGGCTACGCCGGCTGGCGGCCGACGCTCTATGGCACGGGCCTGCACCAGTCCACCGTGGCGGTGGTGGGCCTGGGCCCGGTGGGACGCGCCATCGTGGACCGGCTGGTCGGCTTCGGCTGCGCCGGGCTGCTGGGCGTGGACCCGCGGGTGCGGGATCCGCGGGTGCAGCCGGTGGACCTGGACTCGGCACTGCAGCGGGCGGACTACCTGATCATGGCCCTGCCGCTGCTGGCGCAGACGCGCCACCTCATCAGCGATCGTGCGCTGGCACGGGCCAGGCCGGGGCAGATCCTGGTCAACATCGGGCGCGGCTCGGTGGTGGACGAGGCGGCGGTGGCCCGGGCGCTGGAGAGCGGCCGGCTGGGCGCCTATGCGGCAGACGTCTATGAAATGGAAGACTGGCTGCTGCCAGACCGGCCCACCGAAGTCCACCCCGCGCTGCTCCGGAGCGACCGGACGGTGTTCACGCCGCACATCGGCTCCGCGGTGCAGCAGGTGCGCCTGGCCATCGAGCACCGCGCGGCAGACAACCTGCTGCAGGCGCTGCGCGGCGAGCATTTCAGCGACCGGGTCACGGTGGCCGACATGGTGGAATGAGCCCCCGGGCCCCACGCTCCCGCGGGGGCAAATCCCCATGGCCGATCCGGGTTAAGCGGTAGGTATTTATGCATAGGGACTAACACCCTAGGTGCCTGCTGGGCGCGGGCCTATGCTCGCGCCCCAATGAGCAACATCATTCTGCAGACGCACCAGCTCACCAAGGAGTTCAAGGGATTCACGGCCGTGAGCCAGGTGGACCTGTCCGTGGTGAGCGGCTCCATCCACGCGCTGATCGGGCCGAATGGCGCCGGTAAGACGACCTGTTTCAACCTGTTGACCAAGTTTCTGGAGCCCACCTCGGGCTCGATTCTTTTCAACGGCATCGACATCACGCGGGAACGCCCGGCGCAGATTGCGCGGCGCGGCATCATCCGCTCCTTCCAGATCTCGGCGGTATTCCCGCACCTGACGCTGCTGGAGAACGTGCGCATCGCGCTGCAGCGCCAGCTGGGCACGGCCTACCACTTCTGGAAGAGCGAGCGCACGCTGGACCAGCTCAACGAGCGTGCCCTGGCCCTGCTGGCCGAGGTGGGCCTGGAGAGCTGGGCACACGAGCTGACCGTGAATCTCTCCTACGGCCGCAAGCGCGCGCTGGAGATCGCCACCACCCTGGCCATGGAGCCCGAGCTGATGCTGCTCGACGAGCCCACCCAGGGCATGGGCCACGAGGACGTGGACCGCGTGACGCAGCTGATCAAGAAGGTTTCGGCCGGCCGCACCATCCTGATGGTGGAGCACAACATGGGCGTGGTCTCGACCATCGCCGACACGATCACGGTGCTGCAGCGCGGCGCCGTGCTGGCCGAGGGCCCCTACGCCGAGGTGTCGCGCAACCCGCAGGTGATGGAAGCCTATATGGGCACCACTTCTGGCGAACTGCAAGGCGCGCATTGAGCATGACAACGACTCCCGCACTCGAAATCAAGAATCTGCAGGCCTGGTACGGCGAATCGCATGTGCTGCACGGCGTGGACATGGTGGTGCACCCGGGCGAGGTGGTGACGCTGCTGGGCCGCAACGGCGCCGGCCGCACCACCACGCTGCGCGCCATCATGGGCCTGACGGGCACGCGCCAGGGTTCGATCCAGATCAACGGGGTGGAGACCATCGCCTCCCCCACGCACCGCATCGCCCACCTGGGCGTGGGCTACTGCCCCGAGGAACGCGGCATCTTCTCCAGCCTCTCGTGCGAAGAAAACCTGCTGCTGCCCCCGCAGCTCAAGGGCACGGACGGCGGCATGTCGATCGACGAGATCTACGCCATGTTCCCCAACCTGGCCGAACGCCGCCAGAGCCAGGGCACGCGCCTCTCCGGTGGCGAGCAGCAGATGCTGGCCGTGGCGCGCATCCTGCGCACGGGCGCCAAGCTGCTGCTGCTCGATGAAATCTCCGAAGGCCTGGCGCCGGTGATCGTGCAGGCGCTGGCGCGCATGATCGTGACCCTGCGCGAGAAGGGCTACACCATCGTCATGGTGGAGCAGAACTTCCGCTTCGCCGCGCCGCTGGCCGACCGCTTCTACGTCATGGAGCACGGCCGCATCGTCGAGCAGTTCCCCGCCGCGCAGCTGCAGGCCAAGACGGCCGTGCTCAACGAACTGCTGGGCGTGTGACGCCCGGCCCCCTCATCCGGTTCTTTTCCCCCACCACCTCACCAGGAGACAACATGAAAAGACAACTGACCGCCATCGCCCTCGCGATGGGTATCGCCGGCCTGGCCGCCACCGCGCAAGCGCAGGACAAGGTCCGCATCGGCTTCATCACCGACATGTCCAGCCTCTACTCCGACGTGGACGGCAAGAACGGCGCGCTGGCCATCCAGATGGCCATTGACGACTTCGGCGGCAAGGTCAACGGCAAGCCCATCGAGCTGCTCTCGGCCGATCACCAGAACAAGGCCGACATCGCTGCCTCCAAGGCGCGCGAGTGGATCGACACGCAGGGCCTGACCATGCTCTTCGGCGGCACCAACAGCGGCACCGCCCTGGCCATGGCCCAGGTGGCCAACGAGAAGAAGCGCGTCTTCTTCGTCAACGGCGCCGGCGGCTCCGCGCTGACCAACGCCCAGTGCACGCCCTACACCATCCACTACGCCTACGACACTGTGGCCCTGGCCAAGGGCACGGCCGGTGCCATCGTGGACCAGGGCGGCAAGAGCTGGTACTTCCTGACCGCCGACTACGCCTTCGGCCAGCTGCTGGAGACCGATGCCTCCAACGTGGTCAAGGCCAAGGGCGGCACCGTGGCCGGCGCCGTGCGCCACCCGCTGAACGCGTCCGACTTCTCGTCCTTCCTGCTGCAGGCCCAGAACTCCAAGGCCCAGATCCTGGGTCTGGCCAACGCCGGCGGCGACACCATCAACGCCATCAAGGCCGCGCGTGAGTTCGGCATCAACAAGAGCATGAAGATGGCCGGTCTGCTGGTCTTCAACTCCGACGTGCACAGCATGGGCCTGCGCAACACCGAAGGCCTGCTGCTCACCACGAGCTGGGACTGGAACCTGAACGACGAATCGCGCGCCTTCGGCAAGAAGTTCTTCGACAAGACCAAGCGCATGCCCACGGACATCCAGGCCGCCAACTACTCGGCCACGATGAACTACCTCAAGGCCCTGCAAGCCACCAAGACGGAAGACGCCGACAAGGTGATGGCCTACCTGAAGAGCACCAAGCTCAAGGACTTCTACGCCGAAGGCGTGATCCGCCAGGACGGCCGCTACGTGCACGACATGTACCTGATGCAGGTCAAGTCGCCCGCCGAGTCCAAGCAAGCCTGGGACTACTACAAGGTCGTGAAGAAGCTGCCCGGCGACGAGGTGTTCACCACCAAGGCCGAGAGCAAGTGCGCCCTCTGGAAGTGATCGTCTAAACCAGGGCCTGCCCACGCCGACGGTGTGGGCAGGCCCTGCAACGTGCTGTACACATGGAAATCTTTGGTAAATCGCTGCCCGCCCTGCTGAGCCAGCTCCTGCTGGGGCTGGTCAACGGCTCCTTCTACGCGATCCTGAGCCTGGGCCTGGCCGTGATCTTCGGCCTGCTCAACGTGATCAACTTCGCGCACGGGGCGCTGTTCATGCTGGGGGCGTTGTTCACCTGGATGGCCATGAACTACCTGGGCATCGGCTACTGGTGGATGCTGCTGCTGGCGCCGCTGGCCGTGGGCCTGATCGGCATCGTGATCGAGCGCACCATGCTGCGCTGGATCTACAAGCT
>CAMLNH010000079.1 GCA_946481355.1 uncultured Curvibacter sp. | reverse complement strand
ACCACACCCTTGTCGGCGAGGAACTGCACATCGGTCGTGGTGTTGAAGGTCACCACGTCGGCTTCCAGACCGTCGGCCACGGCACGCGCCTGCGCGCTGGAGCCGGCGTGCGACTGGTCGACCTTGATGTCCTTGCCGGTGGACTTCTTGTAGCTCGCGGCGAAGGCGACGTTGATGTCCTTGTAGAACTCACGGGCCACGTCATAAGAGACGTTGAGCAGGGTGGTCTGGGCCGAGGCCAGGGAGCTGGCCGCCAGGGCCAGGGCTGCGAGGGAGAGTTGAAGCTTGGTTTTCATACGGCGTACTGAAGCGGGATGGAGGAAGAAAAGGAATCGGAAGCAAGGGGCGCGACGGTCGACAAACCGCCCTCGCCCACCAGGGACTGCAGCAGGGCCACGCCCAGCGGCCAGGGGCCGTGGCCGGACTCGATGTTGATGTGGCCGGCATCGGGCACACGCACGAACTCGCTGCCCCAGTGGCGCGCATAGGCGCCAGCCAGGCGGATGGGGCAGAACGGGTCGTTGCTGCTGGCCACCACGATGTTGCGGTAGGGCAGCTTGCGGCTGGGCACAGGGGCGAAATCAGCCAGCACAGCACGGCGCTCCGGGTCGGCCGGGGCTACCAGCAGGGCGCCGGCAATGCGGGCCTCGGCCTCGGGCGGCAGGTGGGTGACGGCTATGCAGCCCAGGCTGTGCGCCACCACCACCACGGGGTCGGGCTGGGCCAGGATGGTGCGGCGGATGCTGTCCACCCAGGCCGCGCGGGCCGGGGTCAGCCAGTTGTCCTGCTGCACCCGGACCGTGCGTGCATAACGCTCGGTCCACAGGCTTTGCCAGTGGCCGGGGCCGGAATCACGCCAGCCGGGAACGATGAGGATGCGTGGTGTTTGTGACATGGACAGGGCCTGAAGTGGCTTGCTGTCCATGATTGTGGGAACGAACCCTTAAAACACAAACGAATATAAAGTAGTTTGCTTATTCGTTTTTTGAATTAAGACGGCAAATCAGCCCAGGGCGGCGACCTTGTCCTCGGTACAGGCCTGGTGCACCACCTGCTCGCCCTTGAGATGTTCCCCGAGGAAATCGAGGAAACGCCGCACCGCCGGCACCAAGCCCCGGCGCGAGGGAAACACCGCGTGCACCACCCCCACGGGTGGCGCCCAGTCAGGCAGCAGGGCCTCCAGGCGGCCATCGCGTAGTTCGTCGCGGCACATGTAATCGGGCAACACGCAGATGCCCATGCCCATGAGCACAGCGTATTTGAGCGTCAGCAGGTCGTCGGCCACATAACGCGGCCGGTGCACGTGCATGAATTCGGCGCCCTCGGGGCCCAGCAGACGCCAGGTCGAACGGCCGTCGCTGACGGACATGGCCACCGAATCCAGGCGGGCCAGGTCTTCGGGCGTGCGCGGCGCCGGCTGGCGCGCCAGCAGTTCGGGGCTGGCCACGAGCATGGTGCGTGTCTGCCCCAGCTGCTTGATCACCAGGCTGCCGCTGGCCTCCAGCGTGGGGCGCACACGCAGGGCCACGTCGATGCCCTCCTCCACCAGATCAATCACCCGGTTGGTCACGAGCATCTCCACCCGCACCTCAGGAAACTCGCGCATGAACAGCGGCACCAGCACGGCCACACTGCTCTGCGCCAGCGTCACCGGGCAGCTCACGCGGATGGTGCCGCGCGGCTCGGTCTGCACCTGGGCCGCCACCTGGGCGGCGGCCTGGGCGGCCTCGCGCATGGCCAGGCAGTGCCGCAAATATTGCTCGCCCACCTCGGTCAGGGCCAGCTTGCGCGTGGTGCGCTGCAAGAGCCGCACGCCCAGCTGCTCCTCCAGCTCGGCCACGCGGCGCGAGAGGCGGGATTTGGGGATGTCCAGCGCCCGCCCGGCGGCCGCAAAACCACCCCGCTCCACCACCTCGGTGAAGTAAAGCATGTCGTTCAGATCGGCTTTCAGATCCATGGAGGCCATTGGATACCGCCTACTCCTCAAAGATTGTCCCAAATTTAGGACAATCTATCGCAATCTGGCTGACTTATCAAACATTCGATCAAAACCCACAATTCTCCCAACGCCACACATCAACCCCGGCGTCCTGAAAGGATTCATCATGAAACTGCTGCATATCGACTCCAGCGTCCTGGGTAACAACTCCGTGTCGCGCGCCCTGACCGCCCGTACCGTCGCCGAATGGCAAGCCACCCACCCCGGCACCACCGTCGACTACCTCGACCTGGCCGTGGACGCTCCCTCTCACCTGGACGGCAACTCCCTGGGCTTCCGCGCTCCGTCGGACAACGCCACGGAAGTGCAACGCCGCGAGAACGCCATTTCCGAAGCGCTGGTGAGCCAGTTCCTGGCCGCCGACGTCATCGTCGTGGGCGCCCCGCTCTACAACTTCAGCATCCCGAGCCAGCTCAAGGCCTGGATCGACCGCGTCGCCCAAGTCGGCCGCACCTTCAAGTACACCGACAAGGGTCCGCAAGGCCTGGCCGGTGGTAAGACGGTGATCGTGGCCTCCACGCGCGGCGGCATCTACTCCACGAGCGACGCCGGCCGCGCCCTGGAACACCAGGAAAGCTATCTGCAGACCGTGTTCGGCTTCTTCGGCATCACCGACGTGCGCTTCGTGCGTGCCGAAGGCGTGGCCATGGGCGACGCCCCCAAGGCCCAGGCCCTGGCGGCCGCTGAACGCGACATCAAGGTGCACACCGGTACCGCGGCCAACCAGGCGCAGGTCAAGGCTGCTGCCTGAGCCTTGTGTCTCAAGTGGGAAAGCCCGCGTCAGCGGGCTTTTTTTGTTGCAGCAGGGCGTTAATCAGAAGATAACAAGATCATTGAAAATCAATAACTTACAGTTTTTGAACCTACCCAGTGTGGAGTTAGCGCATCGCGGTTGAACTGACTGGACCCAGGCCTGATAACTTAGGCCCCTACCGGGGGCCTAGATGACCGACTTAGACTACTCCACCTACCTTTCGCGAATCGCTCAGCTTCAAAGAACGGTGTGGGCGCACGTATCCAAGCTTCAGATTCCAGACCAACCCAGGTTTATCCTGAGCTTTAAAGCCGGAAGTCTTTCGCTTCAGCTTGCCAATGGTGCCTTCCGCCTCATTCAAGCAGGAAGTACATTCCCAGCGATTGCGTTGATCCGCCCCCAGTTTGAGTGCTTAGTCCGCGGTGTGTGGCTGCGGTACACAGCCACCGACGTTTGGGTTGAAAAGCTCAGTCAGCGTTTAACGCTGGAGAGCGCTAAACGCGCTAGCCGCTCACCAAGTCTTAGTGAGATGCTGAACAGTTTTGATGCTATTCCGCAACCTAGATTTCAGCACTTCGTTGGTCAACTCCATGAGTTTCACAAAACTGGGACGATGGTCTTGAACAGCTTCACGCATGGGGGAATGGTTCCTTTAGTGCGTGCTGGAGAAGAATACCCAGAATGGATGCTCAAAACCGCCATACAGAATTCCACCAATGTCCTGGTGCTGACCGGGCAGCTTCTTTCCATACTCACCTGCGACCCTAAGGACATGGAACCAATGGCGCAGCTCTATGAGGACTTCCAAGACTGTTTGAAGTTTGAGAGAGTCTCGTTTGACTAGAGCCCTACACGGACGGCTAGGCTCAGAATACCCTTACCCCACTCCAGCGAAACATAGTGATCGGCTGTTGGATCTTGAAGATGAAAGATCCTTTTTGATCGCAAATAGCGATATCCAGGAAGAAGAGGCCCGATAGCATTGAAAATGCCCGCATGAACAAGCGAACCATCATCCTTGCAGGCGCCACCGGTCTGGTGGGCCGGGAACTGCTGAACGGTCTGCTGGCGGACCCCACCGTCACCGCAGTGCACAGCCTGGGGCGCAGAAAGCCAACGACCCAGCATCCCAAGCTGACCACCCATGTTGTCGATTTCGCCGCACTGCCTGCTCTGCCGCCCGCAGACGAGGTGTATCTGGCGCTGGGAACAACAATCAAGGTCGCCGGCAGCCAGGCCGCGTTTCGTGCAGTCGATTTCGATGCCAACCTGGCGGTGGCCACGGCGGCGCTGGCCGCAGGGGTCAAGAAGCTGGGCCTGGTGAGCGCCATGGGGGCCGACGCCCGCTCACGAGTCTTTTACAACCGCGTGAAGGGCGAACTGGAAGACGCCCTGGCGCAGCTGCCCTTTGAAGGGACCGTGATTGCACGCCCCTCCCTGCTGGTGGGCAACCGCGAGGTCCTGGGGCAACCCACACGGCCGGGCGAAAGCATCGGCTCAGCGATCGCCAGGGTTCTGGGTTTCCTCATCCCCGCGAACTACAAACCCATCGCGGCATCGGCCGTCGCACAGGCCCTGCTCGCTGCCGTTCCGACCGCCCAGGGCCGCACCGTTCTGCCTTCCGGCGCGATGCGGCGCTGAGGACGGCTTCGGGGCAGCATCCACCGGTGCGGTCGGTTTATTTCGGGGTGTAGATCTGGTCAAAGCTGCCGCCGTCGGCAAAGTGCACCTTGGCCGCCTGCTCCCAGCCGCCAAAGGCGTCCTGGATCTTGAACAGCTTGAGCTTGGGCAGCTGCTTGGCGTACTTGGCCTGGGCCTTGGCCGAAGTCGGGCGGTAGAAGTGCTTGCCGATGATGTCCTGGGCTTCCTCGGTGTAGAGGAACTCCAGATAGGCCTGGGCCACGGCACGCGTGCCCTTTTTGTCCACGTTCTTGTCGACGATGGTCACGGCCGGCTCGGCCAGGATGGACAGCGAGGGGTAGATGAAATCCACCTTGTTGCCGAACTCCTTTTCCAGAAGATAGGCCTCGTTTTCCCAGGAGATGAACACATCGCCCTGGTTGCGCTGCGCGAAGGTGATGGACGAGCCGCGGGCGCCGGTGTCGAGCACGGGCACGTTGCTGTAGAGCTTGGCCACGAAGTCCTTGGCCTTGTCATCGCTGCCGTACTTGCGCTTGGCAAATTCCCAGGCCGCCAGGTAGTTCCAGCGGGCGCCCCCCGAGGTCTTGGGGTTGGGGGTGATGACCTTGACGTCCGGGCGGATCAGGTCATCCCAGTCCTTGATGCCCTTGGGATTGCCCGCGCGGGTCACCAGCACGATGGTGGAGGTGTAGGGCGAGCTGTTGAGCGGCAGGCGTTTCTGCCAGTCCTTGGGGATCCAGTTGCCGTTGCTGTGCAGGGCGTCGGTGTCACCGGCCAGGGCCAGGGTGGCGACATCGGCGTCCAGGCCGTCGATGATGGAGCGGGCCTGCTTGCCCGAGCCGCCGTGCGACTGCTTGATGGTCACGTCCTGGCCGGTCCTGGCCTTCCAGTGCTTGATGAAAGCGGCGTTGTATTCCACGTAGAGTTCACGCGTCGGGTCATAGGACACGTTGAGCAGCGTGACCGGCGCCGGCTGGGCCACGGCAGCAAAAGCCGCCCCTGCCAGGGTGAGGGCCAGGGCAAGCTTGATAAAGTCTCGGCGTTGCGTCATGTTTCTTCCTTTTCAAAACAATCGAGTTGCGGTGAAAAGGATTCTGGAGAGGCATGCCGGAAACTGGAACCAATAAGATTTCAGTTGCTTATTACCTAAACATCCGAACACTGAAAGAAGCTGCATATGGCACGCATGGTGAACTGCATCAAGCTCGGCAAGGAAGCCGAGGGCCTGGATTTCCCGCCCTACCCGGGCGAGCTGGGCAAACGCCTCTGGGAAAACGTCAGCAAGGAAGCCTGGGCCGCCTGGCTCAAGCACCAGACCATGCTGGTCAATGAAAATCGCCTGAACCTGGCCGATGCCCGCGCCCGCCAGTACCTGGCGCGGCAGATGGAGAACCATTTCTTCGGCGACGGTGCCGATCAGGCCCAGGGTTACGTGCCGCCGAGCGCCTGAGCGCCCCAAGCCCATCGTGAGCACCGCGGCATCTCCCCTGCTGCCGCACATCCCCGACCTGCCCGTCTGGCGCGTACTTGACACGCGCCTGGATGTGTCGCGCCTGCTCGCACTCTGGCAGGCCTGGCGCGAGGTACCCGCACGCCCGCGCGTGCTCCACGTCGTCGCAGTCACGGGCGCCCCGCCTGCGGCCGCCCAGCTGCGCGCCGCGGCCACGACGGCCCAGGCTGCACTGGCCGAGGAGCTGGCCACGCAATGGCTGGGCCTGCTGCCCGGCATGCACCGCCTGCTGCTCGACAGCGGCCACTTCCAGCTCACGCTCTGCATCGGTGAACTGGTACCTCTGCTGCGCGCCCAGAACTTTTCCGCCGACGCCATCCATCTCGACCCCGCCCTGCCCTGGGACAGCTACGGCCTCAAGGCCCTGGCCCGCTGCCGCCGGCGCGGCACCGTGCTGCAAGGCCCGGCACAAGACAGCCCGCTGGCTCCCGCGCTGCGCGAACTGGGCTTCATCGCGAGCGAAGGCCACTGGCGCTGCGACCCGCCCTGGGAATTGCGCCCGCGCCCGGGGCAGACCGAGGCCGCACGTGTGGACCGCTGTGCCGTGATCGGCGCCGGCCTGGCCGGGGCCAGCGTGGCCGCCGCACTGGCGCGACGCGGCTGGAAGGTGGAGGTGCTCGACGCCGCCCCCGAAGCTGCGGCCGGGGCCTCGGGCCTGCCGGCCGGCCTGCTGATCCCCCATGTCTCCACCAGCGACGGCCCGCGTTCGCGCCTCACGCGCGCCGGCCTGCGGCTCGTGCGCCAGGAGGCGCAGCGCCTGCTGCGCGCGGGCGAGGACTGGGGCCCGACCGGCGTGCTGGAACTGCGACTCGAAGGCAAATCCGGCCTGCCCGCGGACTGGCCCGCAACCGGCCATGAACTCACGCGCGCCGTGGCCCTGGGTACGCCCGAGGCCTGGCGACGCGACCTGCCCGATGCGCCCATGCTCTGGCATGGGCAGGCCGCGTGGATCAAGCCCGCACAGCTGGTGCGGGCCTGGCTGGCCCAGCCCGGTGTGCGTTTTCGCGGCAACTGTCACGTCGACAGCCTGCGCGCCACCCCCGCCGGCTGGGAACTGCTGGACGCACAAGGTCACGTGCTTGGCACAGCAGAGCAGGTGGTGCTGGCCAATGCGCTGGACGCACCGCGCCTGCTGGCCACGGCCGGCTGCACGTTGCCGCCCTTGCACGGCATGCGCGGGGTGTTGAGCTGGGGCCTGCGGGAGGCCACCCTGCCGTCCACGTCACCCTCGACCCTGCCCCCGCACCCCGTCAACGGTGCGGGCAGCTTCATCCCCGATGTGCCCGTGAGCGGTGGCCGCGCCTGGTACGCCGGTGCCACCTATGAGAACACGGCCGACGCGCCCGCGCCGCAGGCCCTGCACCTGCAGGCCGACCTGGACAAGCTGCGCCGACTGCTGCCGGCCGTGGCCGACACACTGGCCCCGGCCTATGCCGATGGCCGCGTGCAGGCCTGGGAGGCCGTGCGCTGCGTGAGCCGCAACCGTCTGCCGCTCGTGGGGCCGCTGCAGGACGGCCCGCAGCCCACGCTCTGGATCAGCGCCGCCATGGGCTCGCGCGGCCTGAGCCTGTGCATGCTCTGTGCCGAACTGCTGGCGGCCCGGCTGGGTGCCGAGCCCTGGCCGCTGGAGACCGGCCTGGCCCAGGCCCTGGACCTGCGTCGCAAGGCCTGAGCTTTGGCCCACAATGCGCCCACCATGGGCCACAAGATCCTCCTCGACTGCGACCCCGGCGCCGACGACGCGCTGGCCCTGTATTTCGCGCTGGCCCATCCGGAGCTGGACCTGCTGGCCCTCACCACCACTTACGGCCGCGTGCCTCTGACCCAGGCCACACGCAACGCCCTGCTGCTCTGCGCACTGGCCGGCCGCACCGATCTGCCGGTCTGCAGCGGTGTGGCCACGCCCCTGCGCAAGATCATGGGCCTGCACGACCCGCAAAGTCATGGCAGCGATGGCCTGGGCGATCTGCCCGAGCAGATGACCCCGGTCCATGGCGCCGACGAGCGTTCGGCCGCGCGCTGCATCGTGGAGCTGGCTCGGGCCCACCCGGGCCAGCTGAACCTGGTCTGCGCCGGCCCGCTGGGCAATGTGGCCCAGGCGCTGCGGCTGGAGCCACACCTGCCTGAGCTGCTGGGCCAGCTGGTCGTGGCGGGCGGCAGCATCGCCGCGCCGGGCGAGGTCTCGCCCGTGGCCGAACTCAATTTCTGGCTCGACCCGCATGCGGCCGACCAGGTGTTGACCGCGGGCTTCCGGCTCACGATGCTGGGCCTGGATGTGAGCCAGGCTGCCGCCGTTCCCCTGGCCTGGATCACGCAGCTGGCGGCAGGCCGACCGCACCCGGCCCTGACCGCCCTGGCGCATGCGGTCCGCGTGCAGGCCACGGCCCGTGCCGCGTATGAAGCCGGCGAACCCGCCTGTCCGTCTGGCGGTCTGCTGGGCCTGCTGTATCTTTTGCAGCCCAGCCTGTTCCAGACCGTGGAAGGCAGGGTACGGGTGGTACCGGATAGCCTGGCCGAGGGCCAGAGCATCCTGGACCGGCGCGAGCAGCTGGCCTATGCCCAGCCGGGCTGGGAAACCGAACTGCCCAAAATTCAGGCAGCCTTGGGGGTCGACGCTGCGGCCAGCCTCGCGCTGCTACGCCGCACCCTGGCGTCGGACTGGTTGCCCGCCAGCCCGAGATAAGGCTCTTTATTACCGTACGTTATAGAGCCCCAAGAAAAATGTAGTTTGGGATCTGAGGGGCCACTTTTACAGTCTGGGCCATGCAAGACGTGGCATTCATATTGGCGGGCTTCGTGGTCGGTCTGGTCGTGGGCCTGACCGGCGTGGGCGGCGGCTCGCTGATGACGCCCATCCTGATCTTCTTTTTCGGCGTCAAGCCCCATCTGGCCATTGGCACCGACCTGCTGTTCGCGGCCTTCACCAAGCTGGGCGGCACGGTGCGCCTGGCGCGTGCGCGTCTGGTGGACTGGCGCATCGTTTTCAACCTCTCGGCCGGCAGCATCCCCGCCGCGCTGATCACCCTCTATGTGCTGCACCGTGTCGGCCCGGCCGATCCGGCCATGCAGTCCATCATGACCGGCACCCTGGGCGTGGCCCTGTTGCTCACGGCGGCGGCCACCCTGTACAAGGCCGTACGCGGCAAGACCCTGCCGGCCACCCTGGCCGCCGGCCAGGAAGACCGCGCCGCCCGGCCGCGCCACTGGAGCCTGCCCCTGCTGCTGGGCGCCCTCGTGGGCACACTGGTGACGCTGACCTCGGTGGGTGCGGGTGCCATCGGCGTCAGCGTGCTGCTCATCATCTACCCCCTGCTGCCGCTGCCGCGTATCGTGGCCGCCGACATCGCCTATGCCGTGCCGCTGACCCTGGTGGCCGGCCTGGGCCACGCCTCCCTGGGCTCGGTGGACTGGCCGCTGCTGGCCCTGCTGCTGGGCGGCTCCCTGCCGGGCATCTGGGTCGGCACCCACCTGATCCACCGCGTCAACGAGCGCGTGATCCGTTCCATCCTCTCCGTGCTGCTGGCCTGGGCCGGCATCAAGCTGATTGCCATATGAAACCTTGCGGGTCAGGCCACTCGCGTAGCGACGTGCTCTGACCCCAACTGAACAGAATATGTACCAGTACACCGACTTCGA
>CAMLNH010000078.1 GCA_946481355.1 uncultured Curvibacter sp. | reverse complement strand
GCGTGGTGGCGCCCACCAGGGTGAAGGGCTGCAGGTCGAGCTTGATGCTGCGCGCGGCAGGGCCTTCGCCGATCATGATGTCGATCTGGTAGTCCTCCAGCGCGGGGTAGAGGATTTCCTCGACCACGGGCGAGAGGCGGTGGATCTCGTCGATGAAAAGAACGTCGTTCTTCTCGAGATTGGTCAGCAGCGCGGCCAGATCCTTGGGCTTTTCGAGCACGGGGCCGCTGGTCTGGCGCAGGTTCACGCCGAGCTCGGCCGCGATGATGTGCGAGAGCGTGGTCTTGCCCAGACCCGGCGGGCCGAAGAGCAGCACGTGGTCCAGCGCCTCTTCGCGCTTGCGCGCCGCGCCGATGAAGATCTCCAGCTGCTCGCGCACCTTGGCCTGGCCCACGTACTCGTCGAGCAGCTTGGGCCGCAGCGCGCGTTCGATGGCCTCCTCGCCGGGCGAGACGGGCGCGGCCGAAACCACGCGCGGGCCGCTGGGCATTTCAAAATCGTCGGTCTGGATGCTCACGGCGGGGTGTTTTCGAGGGAAATCAGTGTCTTTTCCGACTATAGCCGACCTCAAGTGATAGCCTCTTTCTGCCGATAGCATAGGAACGAAGTCCCGCACCCTGCCCATGACAACAAGCCCCCGCCTCACCTGGCCCACGGCCCGCCTTGCCTTGCTGACCCTGCTGCTGGCTGGCGGCGTGGCCACCGTGCGCGCGGCGGACCCGGCCCCCGCAACACCCGCGCCCACACCGGAACCGGCCGCTGCGCCCGCGCCCGCGGCAGCGACGCCCCCCGCACGCGTGGAGGGCACACGCATCGACATCGAGTCCCAGCTGCGCGATGCCATGAGCAGCGGCGACCCGACCAAGAAGAAGCTCAACCTGCTGATCGACCGCAAGAGCGCCGCCGGCGGCCTGGCCCCGGGCTCGCCGCCGCCACTGAACCCGGTGGACCATCTGCAGCGCGAACCCGGCATCGTGATCCGCCAGCAGCGCGCCACACCGGCGCGCCCCGCCAAGCCGCCGGCACCGGTCTTCAAGGCCATCCCCTGGAGTTATGAGGGCGAAGGCGGCCCGGGTCATTGGGCCCAGCTCAAGCCCGAATACGCCACCTGCGCCAGCGGGCAGCGCCAGTCGCCCATCGCCATCGACGACGCCGACACGCTCAAGGGCCCGGCCGAGGCCATCGCCTTCAACTACATGCCCAGCTCGGGCACGGTGGTGAACAACGGCCACACCATCGAGGTCCAGCTCAGCGGCGACAACAGCCTCACGGTGCGCGGGCAGACCTACCGCCTGCAGCAGTTCCACTTCCACCACCCGGCGGAAGAGCGCATCAACAGCCGCGTCTACCCCATGGTGGCGCACTTCGTGCACCGCAGCGACACGGGGCAGCTCGCCGTGCTGGCCGTGCTGCTGGAGGAAGGCCCGGCCAACCCGCTGATCCAGAAGGTCTGGACACACATGCCGCTGGACGTGAAAGACCATGTGCCACTGCCGGCAGACCTGATCCACGTAGGCGAAATCCTGCCGCGCGACCAGCGCTACTACCAGTACATGGGCTCGCTGACCACGCCGCCCTGCACCGAGGGTGTGCTCTGGCTCGTCCTCAAGCAGCCGGCCAGCATCAGCGCCGAGCAGCTGCGCCTTTTTAGCCAGCTCTACCCGCACAACGCGCGCCCGGTGCAGTCGCTCAACGGCCGGCCCGTGCGCGACGCCCTGCTCATCGCCCCCGGCGGGCGGCCCTGAGGCTCAGCCCCAGAGACGCCAGGCCCACCACAGGCCGAGGGCGGCCAGCGCCAGCCAGGTTGCCACGATCACGGCACCCGCCACGCGGCTCACCCGCTTGCCACGCTCCTGCGCGCGCGAGCGGCATTCGGCCAGCACGGCCGGCGGCACCAGGCGGATGGCGAGCCAGATGCCCAGCGGGATCAGCACCAGATCATCGAGCAGGCCCAGCACGGGGATGAAATCCGGGATCAGGTCGACCGGACTGAAGGCGTAGGCCACGATGCCGGCCACGAGCAGCTTGGCGTACCAGGGCGTGCCGGGGTGGCGCGCCGCGAAGTAGAGCACATGAGTTTCGGCCTTGAGCACGCGGGCCCGCTGCTTGAGCTTGTCCAGCCAGGCCATGGCTACTTTTACTTGGCCAGCGCCTTGAGCGCGAGCTTGATGCCCTCGCTCACGCCCACGTCCTTGGGCAGGGTCTTGAGCGTGAGGGCCGCTTCCTTGTCGCTGTAGCCCAGGGCCAGCAGCGCCTGCAGGATGTCGGCCTGCGCGTCGGTGCCCGGCTGCGCGTGCGGCGCCCCCATGTCCGCGCCCAGCTTGCCCTTGAGTTCGAGCAGCAGGCGCTCCGCCGTCTTCTTGCCGATGCCCGGCACCTTGACCAGGCGCCCGCCCTCCTGCAGGCTCACGGCCTGGGCCAGCTCTGCCACGCTCATGCCCGAGAGCACGGCCAGCGCCGTGCGCGGGCCCACGCCCGAGATCTTGATCAGCTCGCGAAAGGCCGCGCGCTCGGTCGCGGTGCCGAAACCGTAGAGCAGCTGCGCATCTTCACGCACCACGAAATGGGTCAGCAACGTGGCCTTCTCGCCCAGATTGGGCAGGTTGTAGAAGGTGCTCATGGAAACCTGCACCTCGTAGCCGACGCCGTTGCAGTCCACCAGGACTTCGGGAGGGTTCTTTTCAAGGAGGAGGCCGGAGAGTCTGCCGATCATGGTATTCCTGGTGAAGTGCCTATCATTGGGGGATCTTTCAAGGAATTATCAGTTGATTCTGCGCCACCTTTTCTCCCCGCCCAACAACACCCGCCTCGCCCACCTCTGCGGCCCGGCCGACGAACACCTGCGCATCATCGAGACCGCGCTCAACGTCAAGATCGCCCACCGCCACGAGCAGTTCAAGGTGGACGGTGCCAAGAAACAGGCCCAGCGCGCCATGGAAGTACTGCAGGCGCTCTACGAGATCGCCCAGCGCCCCATCGAGGAAGCCCATGTGCAGCTCATGCTGGCCGGCGACAGCAGCATGCCCCTCAGCGAAGACGGTGAGGTGCTGCACACGCGCCGCCAGGAGCTGCGTGCCCGCACGCCCAACCAGGCACTGTACCTGGAGAGCATTGCCGGTCACGACATCACCATGGGCATCGGCCCCGCCGGCACAGGCAAGACCTATCTGGCCGTGGCCGCCGCCGTGGACGCGCTGGAGCGCAGCACCGTGCAGCGCATCGTGCTCACGCGCCCCGCTGTCGAAGCCGGCGAACGCCTGGGTTTCCTGCCCGGCGACCTGACGCAGAAGGTAGACCCGTATCTGCGCCCGCTCTACGACGCGCTCTACGACCTCATGGGTTTCGAGAAGGTGCAAAAAGCTTTCGAACGCAACGCGCTGGAGATCGCGCCCCTGGCCTTCATGCGCGGACGCACGCTGAACAACGCCTTTGTCATCCTGGACGAGGCACAGAACACCACACCCGAGCAGATGAAGATGTTCCTGACGCGCATCGGCTTCGGCTCACGCGCCGTGGTCACGGGCGACGTGAGCCAGATCGACCTGCCCAAGACGCAACTCAGCGGCCTGATCGACGCCGAGCGCGTGCTGCGCCGCGTGAAAGGTATCGCCATCTGCCGCTTCACGAGTGCGGACGTGGTGCGCCACCCGCTCGTCGCGCGCATCGTCGATGCCTACGACAAGCAGCGAAAGCCGGGAGAGTCGGCATGAGCGGGCTGCCCGAGCTAGACCTGTCGCTGCAGTTCGGCGCCGCTGTGCCCGATAGTCACAAGAAGCTGCTGACGAAAGCTCGCGTCACGCGCTGGATGCGCATGGCGCTCTTGCGTTCCGCCGAGATCACCGTGCGTATCGTCGGCACGGCCGAGGGACGCACACTGAACCGCGAGTACCGCCACAAGGACTACGCCACCAATGTGCTGACCTTTGACTACACGCAGGAGCCCGTGGTCAGCGCCGACCTGGTGCTCTGCGCGCCCGTGGTAGCCAAGGAAGCGAGGGAACAGAACAAGACCCTCGAAGAACACTACGCCCACCTGCTGGTGCACGGCACCCTGCACGCCCAAGGCTACGAGCACGAGACCGATGAGGTCGACGCTCTGGAGATGGAGGCGCTGGAGGTCTTGTTGATGGAGGGGATGGGGTACGGGAATCCGTATGAGTAGCGTCGGAGTTGACCGGCACGCAGCGGCATTGCGTCCAGAGGCTTAGCTGACCAGAACGCTCGCCGCGCAATGCCGCTGCGTATCTGCGTCGAGCAACCTGCTAGAGCTCGTGACCGGCTCTTTCTTCGTCTACATGGATAGGCGAAAGGCTTCGATCTTCGTAGCCAAAATCTCCTCCGCACCACGACCTTCGGATTTGACCCTGAGCATGGCCGAAAGGTCTTCGTCGTTCAACACCAATATCAGCTTCTGGTGGACGAGCCATTGCTCCCTCAACGTGTGCTCGCAACCACTTTCATCTCCTCCATGGCGAGAACAGATGAGCCCGAACAAACCTGCCCCATGCGGTTTGAGATAGTTAGCGATCTGAAGAATCTCCGACTTGCCGACCCGCTTGGAATAGTTCTTCGCGTCGACAACGATGTAGTCGGCTTGGTACTTGGCTCGCAAGAATGCCCAAAAGCCGCTCTCCGCATAGTTGGGAAGAATGAAGTCGCGCCGGTTCACCTTCGGCTTATCGGAGAGCTCTGAGATGGGTTTATTTAGCACCGGAAAAAAAAGCTGCTCTAGTATTTCGCCTATGAGCTTCTGGTAAAGCAGCCAATCTTGCTTTCCCGCTTGGCACCCCGAAAGCCGGGAAATTAATTCTTCCTCGCGCGTGGGACGCTTGTTCCGTAGAAGGTAGTTCGAAAAAACGTTCCCGTAGAAGCTTGGAGCAGCAGGCGGCAGTTGATCGCGGAAAGTATCTGCGAGGGTGGGAAGATCCCACAATTCAATATGCGCGCGACTAAGAACCGCTCGTTGCTCCTCCGACAGAGTGGCCGGGACTGCGAGTACTGGACGCGCTCCAGGGATGTGCGCCGCGTACCTCGTAAGTTGTTGGGCAACGGCGTCGATACGTGTCGTCCCAATTGCAATAGACGTCTTGCATTCGATAACGAGACGCTCTTCTGCATTGGCAGTTCGCCGTATAGCCAGAATGTCGGGACGGAGACGCTCATCACCGTCAATCACGGGCTCTTGTTCGACACGACTGAATGCCGGGTGCCCTGTCAGCAGATAGCCCAGAAATGTCGTGAATTCAAGTTCGCGGGGCTGTCGGTCGAACTGAACATGGCAATTCGGACATAGGACAGTCAGGTTTTCAGGCGACGTGTCACCGCCCTGTGACAACGGCTGAATGTGGGCGAGATGAAGCGGTACCACATCGTTGCTCAGGCCGCAAACGGCACAGCGATAGTTATGCTTCTGCAAAAGCGCGCTGCGAAGAGCAGTAGTGGCGTTTCTACGAATCGGACGCGGATCAGGCATCTGTTAGGTCGGTGTGCTTTGAACACTAAACTGATTCCACCGAAAAGGTATGGAACAACATGGTTGGATGTTCATCGTGGAGCTTCCCTTGCTGCAAGCTACGTGCTTGTTTTGTTTGAAAAATTCGAGCCACTATAGCCCAGCGCCCTGCTACTAACAAACCGCGCAGCCCCGCAAAAGTGCGGAATAACTCGGGGCTCATCTGTACGCCACACACAGCCATCAGGTAAGCATTTGAATTTAAAGGTTTTCTCTAGACCTAGTGCCATTTCATGTGATTTGCGGGCTCAGACAAACCCCGCAGATTGGGTACTCAGATGCATGTATACCGCTCCCACACTTGTCACCACTCACCCAAGGATGTCTTTCGCCTGTGCCAACCGTTTCACGACGAGCCCCCTCAAGGCCTCCGCCGCCACCGACAAACTCTCCCCCGCCCGCCGCACCACATAAATCCTACGCTTGAGGCCCGGCAGCTTGAGCGCCCGCGTCACCAGCGCCGGCCGCTCGAAATGAAAGAGTGTGAGCGCGGGCACCACGCTGATGCCCAGGCCCGCCTCCACCATGCCGGCCACTGTTGCCAGATGCTCCACCTCCAGCACGGTGTTGAGCTGCATGGGGTGCACGGCCGCATCCAGCCGCTGGCGCACGCTGCTGTTGCGGGCGAGGTGCACAAAGGGATAGGGCGCGAGGTCTTTCAGCTTGATCGCCCCCACCTTGAGTTTGGCCAACGGGTGGTCCTTGCGGCAGACGAGGTGAAAACCATCGGCACACAGAACCTCGGTTTTCAGCCCCATGGTCTGCGGGCCGGTGGCAGCCAGTGCGAAGTCCACCACACCGGCGCGCAGCAGGTCGATGCAGTCGTCCGAGAGCGCGTCGCGCAGCTGGATCTCCACGCCGGGCCATTGGGCCTTGTACTCGGCCAGGATGGCCGGCAACCAGCCCGCAGCGAGTGAGGGCAACACGGCCAGACTCACGCGGCCCGTGCGCAGTTGCAGATGGTCGCGCAAGGTGCCGAGCGCGGCGCCGAAATCATCGAGCAACTGGCGCGCCGAGGTCTCGAACAGACGCCCTTCGGGCGTGAGCTCCACGCTGCGTGTGCTGCGGTCGAAGAGGCGCGTGTCCAGCGCCTCCTCCAAGGCACGTATCAGTGCGCTGAAAGCAGGCTGAGACAGGTGCAAGGCCTCGGCTGCGCGCGTGAAGCTGCGCTGCTCGGCCAGGGTCAGGAAGGCGCGCAGCTGGCGCGTGGAGAGATCGGGGAGCTTGCTCATCGGCGGCTGGGTCATCTTGATTGATCTGATTTTCAGATCAATTCATTCTAATTTTCGATTTCACAGATGGGAAGCCTCGGCCTACAGTGCGCTGGACCGAGCTTCTTCATGACGACATCGAACCCACTTTTCATCGGCAGCGCCGCCGGCTTTTCCGGCGACCGGGTGGACGCGGCTGGCCCGGTGGTGGACACCCTGGTGCGCCGCCTCGCCGAGCGCGGCGGCAGCGCAGCCCTGATCTTCGAAACCCTGGCCGAACGCACCCTGGCCCTGGCGCAGTTGCGGCGCCGTGCGGACCCGCAGTCCGGCTACGAGCCCCTGCTCGACGCGTTGCTGCGCCCCGTGCTGGCGCGCTGCCTGCAACACGGCATACGCATCGTGAGCAATTTTGGCGCGGCCAACCCGGAAGCCGCCGCGCGCCTGATCCAGCGCATGGCGCGTGAGCTGGGCCTGCCAGCCCCGCGCATCGCCGTGGTCCGCGGCGACGACCTCTCGGCCCCGGCACAGCGCGCGCTGCTGCGCGAGCACCTGGGCGCGCAAGTGGAAGCACTGGACATCGTGAGCGCCAACGCCTACATCGGTGCCGAGGCCATTGCCGAAGCGCTGCGCGCGGGCGCGCAGATCGTGGTGGCCGGGCGTGTGGCGGACCCCTCGCTGGCCCTGGGACCGGCGCTGACACACCACGGCTGGGCGCCCGATGACTGGGACGCGATCGCCGGCGCCACCATGGCCGGCCATCTGCTCGAATGCGGCGCCCAGGTCTGCGGCGGCTATTTCGCCGACCCGGGTTACAAGGACGTGCCGGACCTAGCTCATGTGGGTTTTCCGATAGCGGAGATCGACGCGCGCGGCGGCTGCATCCTCACCAAGGCCGAGGGCACGGGTGGCCTGGTCACGCTGGCCAGCGTGAAGGAACAGCTGCTCTACGAGGTGCATGACCCGGCAGCCTACGTGACGCCGGACGTGGTGGCCGATATCAGCGAGGCCGAGGTGCTGCAACTCGGAGATAACCGCGTGGTCTTGCGCGGTGTGCGTGGCCATGCGCGCACCGACAGCCTGAAGGTCAACGTCTGCCATGACGCGGGCTGGCTGGCCGAGGGCGAGATTTCTTATGCGGGCGCACGGGCCGAAGCGCGCGCGCGCCTGGCGGCCGACGTGCTGCGCCAGCGTCTGCCCGGGCTCACGCTGCGTACCGACCTGATCGGCGTGCTCAGCGTCATGGGCGACGACGCGGGCCGCCTGCTGGCCGCACAGACACCCGGCCAGGCACGCGACGTGCGCCTGCGCGTAGCCACGGCATGCACCGAACGCGCGCAGGCCGAACAGCTGCTCAGGGAAGTCACCGCGCTCTACACCTGTGGCCCGGCCGGTGGGGGCGGTGTGCGTACCACGCTGACGCCGCGGCTGGACACGCTCTCGGGCCTGGTGCCACGCGTGGCCGTACCGACAAGCTTTGCGCTGCTGGAGGCCGCATGAGCACGCAGATGCGCACCATACCGCTGTACCGCGCCGCCCACGGCCGCACCGGCGACAAGGGCAACCGGTCGAATATCAGTGTGATCGCCTGGCATGAACAGCTCTACCCGCTGATCGTCGCGCAGATCACCGAGGACGTCGTTGGGAAACATTTCGCGCACCGCCAGCCAGCCAGCGTGCGGCGCTATCTGCTGCCGCGGCTCGGCGCGATGAACTTCGTGCTCGACGAGGTGCTGGACGGCGGCGTCAACGACGCGCTGAACCTGGACACGCATGGCAAGGCCCTGTCCTACTGGCTGCTGGACCTGCCGGTCCAGATTCCCGTCGAGCTGCTGCCGCTGCTCGCCGGCCCCGACAACGATTGACGGATTTACACAAGGAGACGCACCATGAACCACTTCCAAGGCATCCGACGACTCTCGCTGCTCTGCGCCGCCACGGCGCTGCTGGCACCGGCCCTGGGCCAGGCCCAGGCTTTCCCAGACAAGCCCATCACCTTCATCGTGCCCTTCGCGGCCGGCAGCGCCACCGACCAGCTGGCGCGCGCCGTGGGCCTGGGCGTGACGCAGGAGAGCAAGCAGTCGGTGGTGATCGAGAACAAGCCCGGCGCCAACGCCTTCATCGGCGCACAGGCGGCCAAGTCGGCCAAGGCCGATGGCTACACGGTCTTCATCACGACCAACACCACGCACGCCGCCAACGAGCACCTGTTCAAGAAGCTGCCCTACGACCCGGTGAAGGACTACGAGCCCGTCACGTCCCTGGGCCGCGGCGGCCAGATCATGGTGGTCAACCCCAGCCTGCCCGTGAACAGCGTGGCCGAGTTCGTGGCCTACGCCAAGGCGCGCCCGGGCAAGCTGTCCTTCGGCAGCGGCAGCTCGTCGAGCCGGATTGCGGGTGAGCTGTTCAAGCAGATGACGGGGACTTACATCGTCAACATCCCTTACCGCAGCAACCCGCCCGCGGTGACCGACCTGATCGGCGGCCAGATCGACGTGATGATCACGGACATGGCCACGGGCCTGCCGCAGGTGAAGGCCGGCAAGCTCAAGGCCCTGGGTGTGTCGACCAAGAAGCGCAGCCCGCTGGCACCCGAGGTGCCCACCATCGACGAAGCCGGCGTCAAGGGCTACGAGATGACCTACTGGTTCGCAGCCTATGTGCCCGCCGGCACGCCCGCGCCGGTGATCGCGAAGCTCAACGAGCTGCTGGTCAAGGCTGCGCACGGCCCGGCCGCGGCAGGCTTCTTCCAGTCCACGGGCACGGAGATCTTCACGAGCACGCAGGAAGAGCTGCGCAAGTTCCAGACCGCCGAATCGCAGAAGTGGGGCCGCATCATCAAGTCGGCCGGCATC
>CAMLNH010000077.1 GCA_946481355.1 uncultured Curvibacter sp. | reverse complement strand
GTGTCCGGCGCCTTCGGAACACTCAGCTCGGGCGGTGCCCACGCAAACACGGCACTTCCTGAGCCTGTCATGCGTCCTGCAAGTCCGAGAGTGGCGAGCCAGTCCAGCGCTTGCGTGACACCCGGGCAGAGCCGCTGGGCGACAGGCTGCAGGTCGTTGCGGGCTTCGTTCAAGAAAGCCTGCGGGTCTGCAGCAAAGCCTGTGATTGTAGCAGGAATACTGTCGCGCTTCAACGCAAGGTCTGAAAAAATGGCCCGGGTTTCCAATCCGGCGTCCGGTTTGACCACCAGCACATGGCGCCGCGGCAGCTGCACGGGTGTGATCTGTTCGCCGATGCCTTCGACCCAGGCGTTGTGGCCGCGCAGGAAGAAGGGGACGTCAGCGCCGAGCGGCAGGCCGATGGTGCAGAGCTGCTCCAGCGTGAGGCCCAGACCCCAGAGGCGATTGAGTGCCAGCAATGTGGAGGCAGCGTCCGAGGAGCCGCCTCCCATGCCGGCCTGGGCCGGAATGCGTTTCTCGATGGTGATGTGCGCGCCGTGCGTGGTGCCGCTCGCGGTCTGCAGCGCGCGTGCCGCGCGCAGGATCAGGTCTTCCGCAGGCAGCGGGTTCAGCAGATCTTCGCGGCTGAGTTGGCCATTCGCGCGTTGCTCGAAGTGCAGGGTGTCGGCCCAGTCGATCAGCATGAAGACCGACTGCAGCAGGTGGTAGCCGTCGGCGCGCTGCCCGGTGATGTGCAGAAAGAGGTTGAGCTTGGCTGGGGCCGGGATGTCATGGAGCGACTGCATGGTCGCGATTATCGTGGTCAGGGCTCGAGGATGAGTCGCAGTTCTGCGGCCGGGGCAGGCTGCGCGCGTCGCGCCAGCAGGCGGCCCGCCGGGAGCTGTGTGAGGTCGGCCTGCCAGCCATCGGCGGGTGCGGCGCGGCCCTGCAGCCATTCGAACAGGGCGGCGATCGGGATGGCGGTGCCGGTGGCCTCGATGGCCAGGGCATCGAGGCTGTCGAACGCACGGGTCTGACCGTTGTTGCGCAGCAAGGCGGACTGCGGGCTCCAGCGCAGCTGGGCCAGGGTGGTGCCTATGGGGCTGGACAGCAGCAGCTCGCCGGTGTCCGCGGCGCCGCTGAGCTCGAAGTTCGCGAAAAAGGACGTGGGTTCGGACGGGGCGTCCACCCGCAAGGCCAAGCGTCCACGCCAATAGCCCCGGGACGGGTCCGGGGCGCGCAGGCTTGGCTGCGCGCACCCCACCAGCCACAGGGGCGCGAGGCCGGCCAGGGCGGCGGTCAGCTGGCGGCGGCGGGGGATCACGGCTTGACCCGCAAGCGTTTGAGGGTCTCGACCAGGGTCTCGTTTTCGGCGTTGAGTTGCAGGCCCTCACGCCAGACGCTCAGGGCCTGCTCGCGCTGGCCCAGACTCCAGTAGACCTCGCCCAGGTGGGCCGCGATTTCGGCGTCCGGGCGGGCCCGGTAGGCTTTCTGCAGCACGCGCAGGGCCTCGCTCTTGTTGCCCTGGCGGAACTCGACCCAGCCCAGGCTGTCGGTGATGAAGGGGTCATCCGGTGCGAATTCCAGCGCCTTGAGGATGAGCTTGCGTGCCTCGGCCAGGCGCACATTGCGATCAGCCAGCGAATAGCCCAGCGCGTTGTAGGCATGGTGGTAGTCGGGCTTCTCGGTGATGACACGACGCAGGATGCGTTCCATTTCGTCCGGCCGACCCAGCTTTTCGGCCAGCGTGGCCTGGTCGTAGAGCAGGTCGTAATCCCTGGGTTCGCGCTGCGTGACCTCGGCCAGCAGTTCGTAGGCCTGGGCGTAGAGCTTGTTGTCGCGCAGCAGCTGGACTTCGGTGGACAACTTCACCCTCGCATCGGCTGGCGAGCGCTCAGGCAGGTTGCGGATCAGTTCGCGTGCTTCGTTGATTTTTCCCTGGCGCGCCAGGATGCCGGCGCGCCGGCTCTGGGTGCGGACCAGATCCTCGGGGCTGCTGATACGTGCGAGCCAGGCTTCGGCCTGCTTGTAGTCCTTGCGCTGTTCGGCAATCTGGGCCAGCGCCAGGTAGGCCTGGGCCAGGGCGCGACTGGGTTCATCGACGCCCTGCGCATTGCGGCGTGACTGCATGAGATCAAGGAACTGCAGCAGTGATTTTTCAGCGGCGTCGAGGCGGTTGTCCTGCAGTTCCAGCGTTCCACGGATCAGCCAGGCTTCCGCGTAGTCGGGCTTTTCGGTCGTCACGACCTGCACCTGGGCCCCGGCCTCAGCGTAGCGTTGCGCGTCGAGCAAGGCGCGCGCGTAGGCCAGACGCACGGCCGGTAGCGGCCGGCCATCCATGTACTTGCGCACGATGCCTTCGGCCGCCGGTTGCTGCGGTGACATCAGACCCAAGGCCAGCAGGACCGGCCCTTCGGCCCGTCCGTCCAGGGCCTGACCGCGGCGCGCAGCTTCCAGGGCACCTGCCGGGTCGTCCGCTTCCTGTCGCATGCGGCCCACGGCACTCCAGGCCGCAGCGCCAGTTTGCGCACTTGACAGATGGTCGGTCAGTGCCTGCTCCAGCAGATCGGCGGCCAGCTTCTTGTCGTTGGTGCGCGCGAAGTAGGCCGGCAGGGTGACGATGACCAGGTTGCGCTCCCGGGTTTCGGCCAGCACGACCTCGCGCTTGAGGGGTTCGACGATCTCCCCCAGCCGGTTCAGACCGATCAGGATCTGCAGCACGTAGCGGTTGGCATCGCGCGAGGAGGGCTGAGCCTGTTTCCAGGCCCGCGCGGCCTGCAGCGCCGACTCACCGGCGCGTGCCTGCAAGGCGATCTCGACCGCGCGCTGGTAGAGCCGGGCATCGTTGGTCTTGCGGGCTGCGTCCAGTACCAGGGAATAGCCCACGCCGGCCTCGCCGCGCTGGGTGCTGAATTCGCCCAGCAGCAGCTGGTAGAACAGTTCGCCGTCCAAGGCCGAATTGGCGGGAGGACTCGTCGGGGCGGAGGACTCCGGCTGCTGCGCGTGCACGGTCAGGGCAGCGGCCAGAAGCAAGGGAAGAAGGCGCAGGCGTGAGGACATATTGCAACCCATAATAATCCAAGCCTTGTTTCCCCTGCCTCCTGCGTCCCATGCCTGAATTGCCGGAAGTTGAAGCCACGCGCCTGAGTTTTGCGGGCCGCATCGCGGGAGCGCGCATCCAGTCGGCGTGGCTGGGCAAGCCCCTGCGCTGGCCGCTGGGGGTGCCGCCGGCGCGGCTGGCCGGGCAGACGGTGCGCGGCGTGCGCCGGCGTGGCAAGTACCTGCTACTCGATCTGGACAACGGCCTGCTCCTGCTGCATCTGGGCATGTCGGGCAGCCTGAGCTTTGCGCCGGTGCTGCCCCAGCGTGGCGTGCACGACCACTTCGAGCTGGCCACCACACGTGGTCTGCTGCGCCTCAACGACCCACGTCGCTTCGGCGCCGTCGTCTGGGCGGACAGCGAAGCGTCAGGCGCAGGCCGCAAGCTGCTGGGCGGCCTGGGCATGGAGCCCCTGGGGGACGCTTTCGACCTGGAGGCCTTTCTCATGGGCCTCAAGGCACGCCGGGCCGCGATCAAGCAGGTGCTGCTGGCCGGTGATGTGGTGGTGGGGGTGGGCAATATCTATGCGTCGGAGGCCTTGTTCCTGGCGGGCATCCGGCCCACGCTGAGTGCGGCGCGCCTCAGCCGCCCACGTGCGGCGCGCCTGCACGCGGCGATCCGCGAGGTGCTGGGCCGGGCCCTGGCGGCCGGCGGCACGACCCTGCGCAACTATTCGAACGCCGTGGGCGAACGCGGCACCTTCCAGTTCGATGCCAAGGTCTATGGCCGCGAGGGCCAGTCTTGCAAGGTTTGCGGCACCTTGGTCAAGGCCATCCGGCAGGGCCAGCGCGCAACGTTTTTCTGCCCCCATTGTCAGAAAACATGAGGCCTATCAACAAGATAGGTGTTATATTGAATGTTTGCAAAATGACCTGAAGTGCGTCTAGGGGACAGATTTGGCTACCTCTTTCAACGAACAGTTTGACCAGCACGGCAACTGGCGGCGCGAATTCGCGCTGCGCCTGAAGCTGCTGGGCGAGTGGATGAAGGACCACGATCTGCTGGACGCTGCTGTCGAGGAGCGCCTGCACCGTCTGGAGATGCAGGTGCGTGCCGACAAGGTCATGGTGGCTTTTGTCGCCGAGTTCTCGCGTGGCAAGTCCGAGCTGATCAACGCCATCTTCTTCGCCGGCTACGGCCGGCGCATCATGCCGGCCAGCGCCGGGCGCACCACCATGTGCCCGACCGAGATGGGCTACGACGCCGAGGTGCCGCCCTGCCTGCGTCTGCTGCCCATCGAGACCCGCCTGCAGCCGCAGTCGCTCATGGAGTGGCGCATGGTCCCTGAGAAGTGGACCCGCGTCGATCTTGACGTCAACGATCCCCAGCAGCTGGCCATGGCGCTGGAGAAGGTCTCCGAGACCCGCCGCGTGTCGCTCGAGGAAGCGCGTGCCCTGGGCTTCTGGAGCAGCCAGAATCCGGGCGATACGCCGTTGCAGGATTCCCAGGGCCGGGTCGAGGTGCCCAAGTGGCGTCATGCCCTGATCAATATCGCGCATCCCCTGCTCAAGCAGGGCCTGGTCATCCTGGACACGCCGGGTCTCAACGCCATCGGCGCCGAGCCCGAGCTGACCGTGAGCCTGGTGCCGCAGGCCCATGCCGTGGTGTTCATCCTGGGGGCCGACACCGGCGTCACGAAGTCCGATCTGGAGATCTGGCGTGAGCACCTGATCACCGAATCCGCTGTCGGCACCGATACACGCCTCGTCGTGCTCAACAAGATCGATTCGCTCTGGGACGCGCTGAGTTCGCCAGCCCAGATCCAGATGCAGATCGACCGCCAGCGCGCCACCACGGCCGAGATTCTCGGCCTGTCGCGTGAACAGGTGCTGCCGGTCTCGGCCCAGAAGGGTCTGGTGGGCAAGGTCACCGATGACGCCAAGCTGCTGCAGGCCAGCTGTCTGCCCGCGCTCGAAGAGGTGCTGGCGCAGCGCATCATGGGCCAGCGCCAGCGCATCCTGGGTGCGGCCGTGGCCGTGGGTATTTCCGACCTGCAGCTCGAGGTGGGGCGCGTGCTCAACATCCGCCGCCGCGACCTCAACGAGCAGATGCTTGAGCTCAAGGGCCTGCAGGGCAAGAACGCGGCCGTCATCAAGCACATGCGCCTGCGCATCTCGCAGGAGCAGGCCGAATTCGACCGCGCCGGCGCCAAGATCCACGCCGTGCGCTCGGTGCACCTCAAGCTGCTGCGTGATGTCTTCGGCCTGCTGAGCAGCAAGAACCTCAAGCGCGAGATGAACCAGCTCATGCAGTCTCTGCTGCAGACCGGCCTCAAGCTCGGCGTCAAGAAGTCCTACGGCGATACCTTCGACCGACTGCGCGAGAACCTGCGCCATGTGCAGGCTTTGACCGCCGAGATCCAGACCATGCTGGACGCGTCGTTCAAGCAACTCAATGCCGAGCAGGGCTTCTCCCTGCAGCCGCCGGCCGAGCCCAAGATGCAACCCTATATCGACAGCCTCGACCAGGTCGAGCGCGGTCATCTGCAGTACCTGGGCCTGGGCAATGCCTTCCGCCTGGCTCAGCCCGAATTCGCCGACCGCCTGGTGCGTGCCCTGGCCACGCGCCTGCGCAGCGTCTACCAGGCCGCGCTCGGTGATGTGGAACTCTGGAGCAAGTCGGCCGCGGCCCAGCTCGACGCCCAGCTGCGCGAACGCCGTCGCAACTTCAGCCGCCGCCTGGAGGCCATCGACCGCATCCAGCAGGCTGCCGGCGGCCTGGACGAGCGCATCGGCGAGATCGATGGCCAGTTCAAGGCCCTGAACCAGCTCGACACCAAGCTGCTTGAGCTCACGGCCTACCTGATCCGGGCCCAGGACGTGACCAAGCCCAAGGACACGGTGGCGGCCGAGTTGCAGGCCTCGTGAGTCGGTCCCGGCCCTCAGCCTCTTCTTCCCGTGTGACATTGCCCGAGGACTGGTCCGGGCATCTGCTGCGTTGGCAGGTCCGTCATGGTCGCCAGGATCTGCCCTGGCAGGGCACGCGCGATCCCTATCGTGTCTGGCTCTCCGAGGTCATGCTCCAGCAGACCCAGGTGGTCACGGTGCGCGACTACTACGCGCGCTTTCTGCAACGTTTCCCCGACGTCCGCGCCTTGGCCGCGACCGGACTCGACGATGTCCTGGCCCTCTGGAGCGGCCTGGGCTACTACAGCCGCGCGCGCAACCTGCATGCCTGTGCCGTGCAAGTGGTGGCGCGTCACGGTGGCGAGTTTCCGCGCACTGCAGCGCAATTGCAGGCGTTGCCGGGGATCGGTCCCTCCACGGCGGCGGCCATCGCGTCGATCTGCTTTGGCGAGCGTGTTGCCATCCTCGATGGGAATGTGAAGCGGGTGCTCACACGGGTACTGGGCTATGGCGCCGACCTGGCCCAGACGGCGAACGAGCGCGCACTCTGGCAGCTGGCCGCGGACCTGTTGCCCCAACGCGACCTGAGAAGCACCATGCCGCGCTACACCCAGGGCGTCATGGACCTCGGGGCCACAGTCTGCCTGCCACGCAGGCCCGCCTGCACCGCCTGTCCCGCGGCGGGCTTCTGCGTGGCCTTGCGTGAGAGCCGGCCCGAACACTATCCCGTCAAGACCCGCAAGCTCAAGCGCACGACCCAGTCGCTCTGGTTGTTGTGGGCTCAGACGCGCGACGGTGCGGTGTGGTTGCGTCCGCGTCCCACACCCGGAGTCTGGGCCGGGCTCTACTGTCTGGAGCTCTACGACAGCGATGCCGAACTGCGTGCCGCTGTGCCCCCAGCCTACCGGGAGCGGCTGGAGGACCTGCCGGTCTTCAAGCACGTGCTCACCCACAAGGACCTGCACCTGCACCCCGTGCGCGTGCAGTTGCCGGTCAAGGTCAGGCTATCAGAGGGCGGGGGCTGGCAGCGGGCCGAGGCCTGGCCTGCGCTGGGCCTGCCTGCACCTGTACGCAAGCTGCTACAAGGCTGAGCGGACGTCTCAGCCCAATTCGCGATGCCGGCGCAAGGTCTGCCAGCGCGCGCCAAAATGCCGTGCCAGTTCTTCCACCAGATAGACCGAACGGTGCTGGCCGCCCGTGCAGCCGATGGCCACCGTCACATAGCTGCGGTGGTTGTGCGACAGCGCATCCAGCCACTGCTCCAGAAAGGCCAGTATGTGCTGGCGCATGCGGACGACCTCAGGCTGGGCGCGCAGGAAGTCCACCACGGGTGCATCGCGGCCCGTGAGCGGGCGCAGCTCGGGCTCGTAATGCGGATTGGGCAGCATGCGCACATCGAACACATAGTCCGCATCCACCGGAATGCCTCGTTTGAAAGCGAAGGACTCGAAGACCAGGGTCAGCGGGCTGCCGGGCAGGCGGATCACATCCTTGATATAGCCTTGCAGCTGTGAGGGGCGGATCAGGCTGGTGTCGATGACCTGGGCCTGCTCGCGCAGATCGGCCAGGAGCTCGCGTTCGAGTTCGATGGCCTCCACCAGGACACGGTTGAGGTCGGCCGGTTCCCCCGTGGCTTGCGACAGCGGGTGCTTGCGCCGGGTCTCGGAGTAGCGACGTACCAGGGTGTCCGTGGACGCGTCGAGGAACAGGGGTTTGATCGTCAGACCCTGCTCGCGCAGGGTGCCGAGCAAGGTGGGCACCTGGTGCAGCGAGGTGGCGCTGCGCACGTCCATGGCGATGGCCACACGGCCGGCCTGCTGCTGCTCCTCCAGGGTCACGAAGGGCAGCAGCAGCTCGGGCGGCAGATTGTCCACGCAGTAGTAACCCGCGTCTTCGAGCGCATGCAGCGCCACCGACTTGCCGGAGCCGGACATGCCGGTGATGAGGACGATCTCCATGGCGCGCTCAGCCCTGGCCCTGCAGCATTTCCTTGGCGTGGGCCAGTGTGGTGCTGGAGAGGCGTTCGCCACCCAACATGCGCGCGATTTCGCCCACACGGGCTTCGCCCAGCACGAGGCCGACCTGACTCAGCGTGGTCTGGCCCTGGCGCTGCTTGGCCACGACCAGGTGGTGGTCGGCGCAGGCGGCGACCTGGGGCAAGTGGGTCACGGCCAGCACCTGGCGGTCGCGGCCCAGCTGCTTCATGAGTCGGCCCACGGTCTCGGCCACGGCGCCGCCCACACCCGAATCCACCTCGTCGAAGATCAGGGTCTGGGCCGAGCCCAGCTGGCTGGTGGTGACCGCGATCGCCAGTGCGATGCGAGAGAGCTCGCCGCCCGAAGCCACCTTGCCCACCGGACGCGGTGTACTGCCTGCATGTCCGGCCACGAGGAAATGCACGTCTTCCAGCCCGCTTTGCATGGGGTGCTCGGCCTTGTGCAGCTGCACCTCGAAGCGGCCACCCTGCATGCCCAGGCCCTGCATGGCTTGCGTGATGGCCTGGGCCAGCTTGGGAGCAGCGACGGCGCGGGCTTTCGATATGGCTTGTGCTTCCTTCAGATAGGCAGCCTGGGCCTGCTGCTCGGCGGCTTCGAGGGCAGCCAGATCGGCGGCAGCGTCGAGCCGGGCCAGCTCGTCCTTCCATCCGGCCAGCGTGGCGGCCAGTTCTTCGGGCGTGCGCTTGTAGCGCCGCGCGAGCGACATCCATTGCGTCATGCGCGCATCGAGCTCGGCCAGTCGTTCGGGGTCCAGATCGGTGCGGCGCAGGTAGGTGCGCAGCGTGTGCACGCTGTCCTCCACCTGGGCCAGGCTGGAATTCAGCACCTCGACCAGGGACTTGAACTCGGGTTCCAGGTGCTCCTGATTCTGTAGCGTCTGACGGGCCTGGTCGAGCGCGTGGTTGGCGCCGCCTTCCTCGCTGTCAAGTGCATCCAGCGCGCCCTGCGCTGCATCCATCAGGGCCTGGGCATGGGCCAGGCGGCTGTGATCGGTGTTGAGCGTGTCCCACTCGCCGGGCTGGGGGGCGAGCTTTTCGACTTCACCGATCTGCCAGCCCAGGCGTTCGCGTTCACGCTGCAGCGTGTCCTGGGCCTTGCGGGCCTCGTCCAGTGTGGACAGGGCGGCACGCCACTGCCCCCAGCGTTCGGTCAGTGCGCTGGTGTCGAGCTGCGCATAGGCGTCAAGCAGGCCGCGCACAGCCTCGGCGCGCGTCAGGCTCTGCCAGGCATGCTGGCCATGGATATCGAACAGCCGCTCGCCGAGCTCGCGCAGCTGCGTGGCTGTGGCCGGGCTGCCGTTGATCCAGGCCCGGCTTTTCCCTTGCGCGTCCACGGTGCGGCGCAGCAGCAACGTGGCACCCGGGTCGAAGCCGGGATCGAAGCCCGCTTCTTCCAGCCAGCCCTGCAGGGCCGTGCAGTCGTCGAACTCCACGCTCACGTCGGTGCGTCCTGCACCTTCGCGGATCAGGCCGGTGTCGGCGCGCGCACCGGTCACGAGTTGCAGCGCATCGATCAGAATGGACTTGCCCGCACCGGTCTCGCCCGTGAGCACGGTGAAGCCTTTGTCGAGCTCCAGGTCGAGCTCATCGATGATGACGAAATCGCGCAGAACGATGCGTTTGAGGCTCATGGTCCCGTGATTCCTTCGTTCCAGTGCAG